>CATKDV010000166.1:0-8251 GCA_949746985.1 uncultured Eubacteriales bacterium
AGAAAGGAGTGAGGTCCACATGACAGAACGGTTCGAGCTGCGGTATGTGAGGGGCCATGTTGAGGTTTACGACGCTACTGGGCACTTTTACTTCTCGGCTGACACGATGAGCGAGGCCCAGAGCGAACTGCAAAGCATGGATGCGGCCTGACGCGGAAAAGGGCGGGGGGATCTCCCCCGCCCTTTTCTGTACGAAAAAGACCGTCCTGTCCGCAACCAGCAGACAGGACGGTCTTTTCACAGGATCTGCCAAAGCCCCAGCGCCGCCAGCATGGCCCCCGATACCGGCAGGGCCAGGGCGCTCCAGCGGGAGAGTTTTTTCCCCAACTGGCCCCCCAGGAGCAGGGCAAGGATGGTCACTACAAAATTACACCCCGAGGCCAGAACGGGAGACAGGCCCGTGACCCCGGCCGCCACCCCTACGCCGGCGTTGTTTACCGCAAGCGCAGCGGAGAGGGCCATCCAGCCGCGGTCCGGTCCGCCGGGATCCGAATCCTTGCCCCGGAGGGCATCCAGTAAGTACCAAAGTCCCAGCGCGATAAGGGCCAGCCCCCCCAGCCGTTCGGCAAGACCCCGGGGCAATAAGGCGGCCCCCAGCGAGCCAAGGGTCAGCGAGAGGAAGGTCACCGCTGTGGTCACCGAGGCGACGGTCAGGACCTCCCAAAGCCCCAGCCTCCCTCCCCCGGCCCCCTGGCCCACTGCCGCCAGCACCGTATCCAAATTGCAGGCCAAAGCAAAGATCAGACCCGCCGCAAGGGCGGAATAAACATCCATGGGATCACCTCACAGGCATCCTATGGAAAAGGGCGGAAAGTGGTTCGCCCCTTTTCCTCCTTTCCTCAAAACAAAAGGCTGCTAATATCCATTCTCTGACAAAAAATGGTAAAAACGGCAGATCTTTTCCGGATACCGCCTCCTATCTTCCCTAAAAAAGGAAATTTCACAAATAAACGCAGAATTGTCCAGTAGATTTTTCCCTTTTGGTCTTGTAAAATATGATTGTAATCAGCAAGATTTATCCTCTCATTTTTGGCGGAATTCACAATTAAAAGGAGGAAGGCAGCGCATGAAAAAACGACGCATCGGATCCCTGCTCCTGTCCCTGGCAATGACGGTACAGCTTCTGTCCGTCTCCGCCTTGGCCTACCCGGTCCCTGATTACGGGCCGCAGCCGGGCACAGAAAAGTTCCAAGACGGGGTCCCCATGTCGGTCTCCCACCGGGCCGACTGGCGCAACTACCCCGAAAACTCCCTGCTGGCCATCCAGTCCTGCATAGACATGGGGATCGACGTGGTAGAGCTGGATGTGAAGCTCACCTCCGACGGTGTGGTGGTCCTCTCCCACGACGAGTCCATCTCCCGCTGCACCGGGGTGGACAAGAACATTGATGGCCTCACCTGGGAGGAGCTGAGGGAGTATCCCCTGAAAAATGGGCAGGGCAGCGGAAACCCTATCTACGCCCTTACCCAGGAGGATGCGGCGTTGCTGAACGGCCTGTCCAACTACGCCGAGCACGCCGGCGCCCCGGCCCAGGCGGGGGACACTATGCCCCTGTCCCGGCTGGACGACGCCATCGAACTTATGGACCACCAGACCATGATCAACCTGGACCACTGCTTCAGTCAGGACCGGTTTGTAGCCTGCTATGTCCTTTTCCGGGAGACTGATATGCTGGATCATGTATTCTTTAAAAACTCAGTCAGCCCCGAAACCATGAATAACTGGTATGCGGCAGCGGCCGAAAATTGGAATGCGCTATATCCCGAAGATCCCATTGACGCCGCTGAGGTCCAGCGCAGCATCCTCTACGTATATATCCACCGCCCGGGCACAGACGGCAGCATCCCCACCCTCCAAAGCCATCTGGACAACGGGGACAACCTGGTAATGGCGGAGGTCTGTATTGGGAACGACGATCTTCTGGCGGCTATCGAAGATAACCTAGAGCCATGGTGCAGGACCAACGGGGTATCCATGTTCGTCAACACCATGTGGTCCGGCCTTTGCGGCACCCTGCCCGACACCCAGACCACCTGGGCCAAGATGCTTGAGCGGGGTTACACCGCCATCCAGACCGACCGCCCCGGAGAGCTGGCCGTATATCTCCAGACCATCGCCCAGGACCGGCCCGCGCTGGAGACCATCGAGGCCGAGCATTTCAATTCCTTCAATGTGGACGACCACCGCTTCTCCGTCCCCGCAGGACATGATGGGTCCATGAACAAGTGCGTGGAGAAGATGGGTCTTGGAGACTGGCTTTCCTATGAGAATATAAATTTCCTTGAGCCCGCGAGCATGCTCGCGGTCCAGGCCCGGGGCCTGGACGAGACGGCCTCCCTGCAGTTCTATCTGGACGGAATGACTGCAGAGGACCGCATCGCCACCGTGACGGTGGGGACCTCCGCTGACTACCAGTCCTACAGCGCCGAACTCGCCCGGGAGATCCCCGAGGGGACCTACACCCTCTATGTGCAGGCCCAGGGCATTCCCGACCGGAACCTTCTGAATCTGGACTCCTTCTCCTTCCAGAGCACCGCCGGTCTCACCGGCGACCCGAAGGTGGAGGAGATCACCGTGACCACCCAGGCCGGAGTGGAGCCCCAGCTTCCCAGCAGCGTAGCCGTGACTTATGGGGAGGAGAGCTACGGCTTCCAGGTCCGATGGGAGCAGATCTCTGCGGAAAGCTACGCCCAGGCTGGGGAGTTCACGGTGCTGGGCTACGTGTCCATGCTCCAGGATTATGTGACGGCCACCGTCACGGTACAGCTCACCCTGCCCGAGATCCCGGAGGAGGGCCTTATCCTCCATGCCGATGCCACCCAGGGGGTGGAGGCCGGGGAAGACGGCAAGGTCTCCGCCTGGACCCTCGCCACCTCCGGCGGGGAGGTCACGGCTACCCAGGGCACCGACAGCAGCAAGCCCATCCTGGTCCTGGACAGCGCAGGCAACGCCACCGGTATCCGCTTTGACGGCTCCGACGATTTCCTGAGCCTCGCTCTGGACAAGGACTTCTTCAACGGCAAATCCGCCATGACCGCCGTGCTCTACACAAGGCCCGAGCAGACCGCCCCCACCACTATGGACACCAACCACAACATCTCCACCCTCTACCTGGGCGAATCGGGAGACTGGGGCGGTATGTACGTTAGCGCCTACACCAACGGCATGGCTGGACGCTTCGGCACCGGTACCAGCAGTTACCGGGGGGTGCTGTACCGGGAGGGCAGCTATACCGACGCCACCACCGCCCTCATCAAGGACGGCTCCACCGATAAGGTTTGGATCAACGGGGAGACCGTGACCTTTGCCTCCACCGGCACCCCTGCCGGGGAGACCACTAAAAACATCGATGCGGCAGCTACCTGGCTTGGCCGCGGGAAGAACAACACCTACTGGAAGGGCGCTCTCTGTGAGCTTTTGATCTATGACCGTGCCCTTACCGACGACGAACTCCGGGGTATCGCCCTGGCTCTGGAGGAAAAGTATGCCGACGCCGTGGACTCCGTCCAGCCCGTGACGGCGGAGTGCGCCCCCGGCCAGGCCCCCGAGCTTCCTGACCGGGTGGAGGTCACCTACGCCAGCGGCCGCACCGGCCAGGTGGGGGTCAAGTGGGCGCCCATCCATCCCCGCAACTACCAGGAGGAGGGGACCTTTACCGTGTCCGGCACTCTCCTGACCGGCCAGACTGTCCAGGCCACGGTGACAGTCAAGGCGGAGGCGGCTCCTCTCCCCGACGACCCCTTTGACCCAGGGAGGATGCTCTTCTGGCTCAGTACCACCGAAGGCGTCGAGGCCGACGGGGACGGAAACGTGTCCGCCTGGTCCTCCAAGGTCAACGGCCGGAAAGCCACCTTCAAGACCAACACGTCCCAAAAGCCCACTGTGAGCGAAAATGCGTACAATGGACATAGCGGCGTACATTTTTCCAACGGTGTGCTTCAGATGCCCCTTCCCGACGGTTCCTTCAACGACCTGGAGGGCATGACGGTCATTGCTCTGGCGGCGTCGGAGACTCCTTTGGGCACTGGCAGCGGGCATGACGCCGCCTGGTGGTCCCAGAGGAACACGACTTTCACCGTGGACGAAGCCGGTAGCTGGGGCAGCGTCTATGTAGGCATTTATACCGACAGCATATCCGCCCGGTTTGGGACAGGTACTCCCAACGACAGCGGCCCCAACGGCGCCAAGCGGGATCCGGTTACCGGGTTCACCACCACCGCCGTCCGCTGGGGGAATTCCACCTATCGGATCGACGTGGATGGAGAAACCTTCAGCACAACGCCCTCCAAGGGATCGGTCACGAAAAATAATAAGGCAACCGTTTATCTTGGAGCTGGAAAAGACGGTTATCTTTGGGACGGCACCATCTGTGAGCTTATGGTCTTCAATCACGAGCTTACCGATCAGGAGTTGGAGCAGGTCTACACCTATCTGAACGACACCTACGGTACACAGCTTCCCGTCGATAAGGCGGAGATCCCCGAGGATGGCCTCATCCTCCATGCCGACGCCACCCAGGGGGTGGAGGCCGGGGAAGACGGCAAGGTCTCCGCCTGGACGGTGGACGCCTCCGGCCAGGCGGTCACCGCCACCCAGACCGCCGAGGGCAGTATGCCCACTGTCGTTGTGGATAAGGCGGGGAATGTGCTGGGCGTCCGCTTCGATGGCTCCAACGATTTCCTGAAGATCGGCCTGGATACGGACTATTTCAACAATAAAAGCGCCATGACAGCCGTGATCTACGCCAAGCCGGAGATGACGTCGCCCACCTCTATGGATACCAACCACAACTCCTCCGTTCTCTATTTTGGCGAGAAGGGCGGCGGCTGGAGCGGCCTGTATGTCAGCGCCTACACCAATGGTATGGCGGGACGCTTTGGCACCGGGACCACAAATTACCGGGGCGTACTCTATCAGAACGGCAGCTACACAGACGCCTTTACCACCGCCCTTATCAAGGACGGCACCACGGATACGGTTTGGATCAACGGGGAGACGGTGGGATTTGACTCCGTCGCCGGAGTTACACCTGGAGCCACAACCAAAAATATCCGGGGTGAGAATCAGACGGACGTCAACGGACAGGACGGCGGCTGGTTTGGCCGCGGAAAAAATAAGACCTACTGGAAGGGCACCATCTGCGAGATATTGGTCTATGACCGGGCCCTCACCGACGCGGAGTTGAGCGGTATCTCCGCCGCCCTGGCCGCCAAGTACACCTCCACAGAGCAAGTTATCCCCGTCACCGGCCTCTACCTGGCCGAGACCGGGACCCGGCTGGAGCTCCACCGGGGTGACACCCAGGCCCTGGAGGCCGTGGTCCTCCCCATGCAGGCCGATGAGCAGGGGATCCTCTGGACCACCTCCGACCCCACCGTCGCCACGGTGGACGAAACCGGCCTTGTCACCGCCGTGGGCCTGGGCAGCACCGCCATCGTGGCCACCACCGTGGACGGCGGCTTCCGCGCCTACTGCACCGTCCGGGTAAGTATGCGGGAGAGCGAGCTCCTCTGGCAGGACATCGAGACCCTGGCCGGCTGGGCCCGGCGTCAGGACCCGGCGGAATACACCGACTGGGCTGACGTAGACCAGGCTTTGGAGCAGATCTCCACCCTGAGCGAGGAGAGCGAAGTCTCCGAACTGAAGGCGGCCTACGCCGCCCTTCGGAGCGCCATCCTGGCCCTGGAGGGAGTCACCCTCCACACCGTCACCTTTGACGCTATGGGCGGCAGCCAGGTCCCCAGGCTGGAGGTGGTCTCCGGCTCTGTGGTAGTGGAGCCCGCCGCCCCCACCCGCAGCGGCTACCGCTTCTCCGGCTGGTATACCGACGAGGCATACACCCAGAAGTATGATTTCGCCGCTCCTGTCACCGGGGATATGACCCTTTACGCCAAGTGGGTCCGCAACTCCTCTTCCTCCTCCGGCTCCTCTGCCCACGTCCACAAATGGGCCGAATGGACCGTGACGGCAGCGCCCGACGCCACCCACGAAGGGGAGCGCTCCCGGATCTGCCTCCGCTGCGGCCAGGTAGAGACCGAGGCTATCCCTGTGGAGTCTGAGCTGGAGGAGGGGAAAGTCCCCCTCGCCGGGCTGGAAAAGCTGAACACCTCCGGCTCCTATGCCTACATCAAGGGCTTTGTGGATGGCACCGTCCGGCCTCAGGCCAACGTTACCCGGGCCGAGGTAGTAGTCATCTTCTACCGGATCCTGGGCCGGACCTACCGGGAGCTCAACCTCACCGCGGAGAACGACTTCCCCGACGTGACGGCGGAGAGCTGGTATAACCAGGAGGTCTCCACCGCCGCGAAGGCCGGGATCATCAAGGGCCTGCCCGACGGCAGCTTCGGCGGGGAGCGGGAGATCACCCGCGCCGAGTTTGCCGCCATCGCCGCACGGTTCCTGGGCGAGGAGGAGGCCGAGAGCAGCGGCTTCTCCGACATCTCCGATCACTGGGCGGAGAAAGACATCGACCGCGTAGCCGCCGAGGGCTGGGTCCAGGGCAAGGACGGCGGGATCTTTGATCCAGATGCCCTTATCACCCGGGCGGAGGTCATGGCCATCATCAACCGGATCCTGGGCCGGACCGCCGGCGAGGGGCTGATAAACGCCCCGTCTTGGTCCGACAACCCGGAGGGGACCTGGTACTACGAAGATGTATGTCTGGCCACCGGCGGACCGGACTGGAACCAATAAAAGGACAGTTGCAAAGGGACCCGCGCCAAAAATTTGGCGCGGGTCCCTTTCTGCTTGGTTTCCTGCTAAAACGTCGCCTTTTTGTGTAAATATACGCCAGAGGATCCCTCCACCAAAAAGGGGCGGGAGGAGATTTGCTCTTTTTTCCTTTTCTTGAAACAAAAGGGGCGGTAAAATTGTGTTATAAGCAGAGAACACACAAAAGGAGGTGAGATCCGTGGCGGGAGCCTATTCCAAGGAGGAACTGGCCGGCCTCTACCGGCGGCGGGTGGGGATGGTGTACCAGATCTGTCTCATGCTGCTGAAAAACGTTCCCGACGCGGAGGACGCCTGCCAGACGGTGTTCCGAAAGGTCCTGGAGCAAAGCGAGCCCTTCCGTGATCCGGAGCACGAGAGGGCCTGGCTCATCGCCACCGCCCGAAACGAGTGCAGGAACCAGCTCAAACACTGGTGGCGAACACGGCGGGCCGGGGAGGAGGCCCTGGAGACCATCCCCTGGGAAGCCCCCGAGGACGGGGAGGTGTGGCAGGCGCTGCTCTCCCTGCCTGAGAGGGAGCGGACGGCCCTCTACCTCCACTATTACCAGGGGTACAGCACCGAGGAGACGGCGGAGCTCATGGGGACTAAGCCCGCCACCCTCCGGACCTGGCTCTTTCGAGCCAGGGGAAAACTCAAACAGAGATTGGAGGCCGAAGGATATGGCGTATGAGGACTTAGACCGGGTCCTGGACCAGGTGAGGCCCACCCCGGTGCAGGAGGAGGCCATGCTTTCCGCCCTCCTGATGGAAGAAAGGACGGAAACCAGAATGAAAACAGGAAAGAAGCTGTCCCGTTTCGCCGCCGTGGCGGCCGCGGCGGCGTTAATGGCGACCACCTGCGCTTTTGCGGTGGTCACCGGGCTGGACCAGCGGCTGCTGGGCTATTTTGGCGGAACGCCGGAGCAGGAGGCCCTCCTGTCCCCCGCCGCCGTGGCGGTGGATAAGGAGATCAAAGACCAGGGCTCCACCCTCCATGTGCGGCAGGTCATTGCCGACCGGTATTCGGCGGTGATATTGATGGACTTTACCGCCCCGAAAGGGACGGCGCTGGATGGGGACTACTACACCTTGGGGAACAGCCATATCCGGGGGAGGACCGCGGACGGGGCGGAACTGTCCTCCTGGGGCTCCGGCTGGACCCTGCTGGAGGATGAGGACCCCGGGGACAACCGGATCACTCTGCTGTACCGGGTGGATTTCATCGACGGGGACGGAAACGCCCTGGGGACCACGCTGACCCTGGACTTTACGGGGCTTTACGACAACAACCTGGACGAGAACTGCCTGGTCCAGGGAAACTGGAGGTTTAAGGTGACATTGCCTGAGGCTGACCCGGGCCGGTATGTGACCCCGGAGGCCCCCATTGAAATCGGGGAGAATGAGGTCACCCTGACCTCCCTCTACCTGTCCCCCATCTCCTTGGCCTGGGAGCTGGGAGAGGGGGAGGACGACCTGGAATCCCTGGATCATTCCGCTCTCCACGGCCGGGAGGACTGGCCGGAGCTCATCACCCTCACCA
>CATKDV010000167.1:0-3406 GCA_949746985.1 uncultured Eubacteriales bacterium
CTCCCGGTGGTCCTCTATATCCAGCATCACCAGCTCATTGCTCTCCCTCTGGCAGGCGGCCTCCACCCCCAAAGTCACTCCATAGCCGCTCTCCACCAGGATCATCAGACTCTCATGCCCATCCACCCGGTCATAGATCCGGGGCAGGAATCCCTTCTCCGCCAGACCCTGGATACCCCCCTGGACCTCGGTGCCGTCCAGAAACAGAAACTGCTCCTGACGCAGTTGGTCCATCCGGACCTTCCTTTCCCCCGCCAGGGGGTGGCTGGCCGAGACCAGCAATTTGATGGGGCTGACAGCCAGGATACAGTGGTCCAGTTCCTCCTCCTGGGCCAAAGCGGGCCAGTAGAGGGAGAACATCGCGTCCAGACTCTCCTTCTTCAACGCCTCGATCCCCTGGTAGAGCTTACTCTGCCGAAGGGTCACCTTCACCTGGGGAAACCTGGTCCGGAACCGGGTCAGCAGCTTGGGAAGGTCGGCGCGCAGAAGATTGCCGTGATACCCCAGCCTCAGCCGCTTGTCATAGCCCTCGGAGACGCTCCGCACCTCCTCCATCGCCCGGTCCATCCCCTCCAGCAGACGCTGGGCCTCCCAGCAAAAGACCTCCCCCTCCCGGGT
Source organism: uncultured Eubacteriales bacterium (assembly GCA_949746985.1). Classification (GTDB taxonomy): domain Bacteria; phylum Bacillota; class Clostridia; order Oscillospirales; family Oscillospiraceae; genus Vermiculatibacterium. The sequence continues at coordinate 619 of CATKDV010000167.1, forward strand.
CAGGCGCATATCCTTGTAACGGCGGGTAAACAGCTTCACCCCCAATTCTCCCTCCAGGGCGGCGATCTGCTGGGTCATGGCGGACTGGACGATATGGCACTCCTCCGCCGCCTTGGTGAAGTTCAGGTGGGTGGCCGCGCTGACAAAATACCGCAGCTGACGAATCTCCATGTTCCCCCTCCCCTTTCCGTTTTGTTTTTCTTATCATACCATTTTCCCTTTTCTTTTGCAAAGACCCCATTCTATCTTTGCGCTTTATTCTCCGGTGGGCCGGGGCGGTCAACGCCCGGTCAAGGCGGACCATGGCGGAGGGCGGAGCCTGGGGGCTGAAAAAGCAGACAGGCCCCGGTCCTGAAGACCGGGGCCTGTCCGCTTATAAGGAGAGTGAGTAAAACGCTTATTGATGCAGCTCCTCCACGACCTTGCCGCCGCAGACGTAGCCGGACATGAGGGCCCAGCCGTTATCCGCGCCGCCGTAGGTCACGTAAGCCTTCTTGGGGGAGTAGACCACGCCCTGGCCGTCGGCGCCCACGGCGTAAAGGCCGCCGATGGGGGTCTTGCCGTCGGTCTGGAGGACGTGGAAGCTCTCGTCGATATCCAGGCCGGCGCAGGTGCCGTAGCAGTGCATACCGGCGTGAATGGCGTAGTAGGGGCCGGACTCCATGGACACCAGGAACTCGGCGGGCTTGCCCAGGGCATCCTTGCCGGTCTTGCAGCCCTCGTTATACCGGTCCAGCTCGGCCCTCAGCACGGCCGGGTCAAGGCCCAGCTCCTTGGCCAGGTCCTCGATGGTATCGGCCTTGCTGATAAAGCCGGCCTTCACACCGTCCTCCATGACCTGGACGGCGTTGGGCAGGATGGTGCCCCGGGGGATGGGCACCTTGGTGAGCAGGTTGTCGAAATTGCTCTTGATATGCTGGACCGTGTCGTCCACGTCGATGCCGTTGACGGCGATATCACGGATCATATCCTCGGTGACGATGACGCTGATGTCGGGGCCGCCCTTCCAGGCGTCAAAGGTGGCCAGGGCGTTCTCGGGCAGATACCGCTTGCCCACGGAGTTGACGGCAAAGACCTTCTCCCAGAAGCAGAGCATGGTGGGCAGATCCCCCTCGCTCCACATGGCGGGCAGGTTGGTCTTGGTGGTACGGGCCCCCTCCACCGCCACATTGGGGTAGTTGTTCAGGAAGCCGTCAGGCCCAAAGAGGTGGCACACGGGGGTCATTTCCATGTTGTAGGTGCCGGCGCCGATGTCGATGGCGGCCTGGAGCATCTTGCCGTCGTTCTGGGTGGAGCCGCAGATATTCCACTTGCCCCCCAGGGGGTACATCTCATTCTCCCCCAGGTACTTGACGCTCATCTCCTCGCTGCCGGCAAAGCCGCCGGTGGCCACGATGACCGCCTTGGCGTGGATGGTATAGGTGGTATTGGTCACCTTGTTATAGGCCTTTACGCCGGTGACCTGGTTGGTGGCCTTGTCATAGAGCAGCTCCGTGCCCTCTGTCTCCAGCAGGTAGTCGCCGCCGTAGGCTGTGAACTTGTTGTAGAGGTGGTCAAAGCAGTTCTGGAAGGTCTCCTTGGCGATCCGGTCGTTGGTCTGGGTGGGGGCGAAGCGGTACTTGACCCGGAAGGTCTTGGTCTCGCTGGTATTGCCGCCGCTGAGGCCGCCGCCGGGGGTGTTGAAATCAAAGCCGTTGTGGCGCAGCCAGTCCATGGCGTTGCCCGACTCGTCCATCATCAGCTGGACCATCTCGGGCTTGGCATCGCCGCCGGTATAGTCTATCCAGTCCTCATAGAGGGCCTTGGCGTCCACGTAGTCCTCTCCGCCGTTGCGCTCGGCCTGGAAGGACTTTGGGTTGACCACCAGGGCCTCGCTGGTAAAGATGGTGGTGCCGCCGTAGTTGCCCGCCTTGTCGATGGCCAGGACGCTGGCGTCGGCCTTGGGATCATTGAGGCGCATCTCCTGGGCCACCCGCAGGGCGGCGTAGGAGCCGGAGCCGCCCATGCCCACCACGACCACGTCGTAGTTCAGTGTCTCCTCCTTGGCCTCAGGCTTGGGGGCGGCGAGGAAAGCGTTGGCGTCACCGGCGGTCCCACCGGCGGCTACGAAGGCCTTTTGGAGCGCGTCGGTGACGGCGGAGCGGACCCCCGCGCTGGAGCCGGTGGCCCCGGTGATCAGGTCCACCGCCACGGTCTGGCCCTCCAGCATCCGGGGGACCATCAGTTCGGCGGCGTTGGCCAGTTTTACGGAGGCCTCGTACACATTGCTGCGATCCACGGAAATATCCAGGATGGCGCTCTCGCTGACGGTCACATCCACCTTGATCTTCTCCACCTTGTTGAAGCCCCAGGCCTCCCCGGTGTAGGTACCGGGGGCCATCCTCCCCTTGGAGCTGCCGCTGCCGGCGGCGGTGAGGGCGGAGAGCAGGGCCCCCTTGACTCCGTTGGAGGTGGCGGTGGCGCCGGAGACGCCGTCGATGGAGGCGCTGCCCGCGGCCAGGACCTGCTCCTCCAGGGCGGGCAGGGCCGCCCCGCCGATGGCCGGGGTCTCGTCCGCCCCCGTCAGGGTGCAGGCGGTGATCTTACCGCCGCTCACTGTGACGGCGGCGGTGACTGTGCCGCCAAAGCCCTGGCCCTCTCCGGTGTAGACCCCGTCCTTGAGGGAGGCGGACAGGCCGGGGACATTGACCAGCTTGGCGGTGCCGGGGTCTGCGGCATCCCACTCCACCTGAATGCCCAGCAGGTCGCACAGGTACCGCACCGGGGCATAGGTGACCCCATCGTAGGC
>CATKDV010000168.1:0-7450 GCA_949746985.1 uncultured Eubacteriales bacterium
CGCATCATCCTTTCCTTTTTGTATGTGCATCCGTTTTGAGACATATTGCGCCGTCAAAAGGCCGCATTCGGCTTGGACGGTGACTAACTTGCGAATGGGGGTCACTTGATAGTCCATGTTCTCCTCCAGGTAGTCGCACTCCTGCCGCAGATAGCGTTCGCACTGCTCTAAAGTCCTGCGCAGAAGGTCCGTTTCCTCCCTGGTAAAGCCTCGCTCACCGCTGCGTTCCAGTTCAAATTCGCAGGCTCTCAGCAGCAGGGAGGTTCCCGTGGCCTGGAAGAAACGGGAGACGAGCAGATTGTCAAACTCTTGGGCCACCGTGGCCTTCTGTTGGAATTCCGGGACCGAATCGGCCCACCGGAGCTGGGCGTCCAGATCGCCCTTGCCGGAGGCCATGCGCTCGTCAAAGGCGGTTTTGAAGTGATTATCCGGCATATCCAGCAGCTTTTCCACCGGCCCTGCAAGCTCCATCAGGTCCTGCCAGTGCCTGGCCTTGTACCGGCAGCTCTCCGCCACGGCATCCCGCCGGGTTCGCTGAGAAAGGCTCAGATCGTCGATACGCCGTTCGTAGAAGTAGGGCAGTTCGCACACGAATACAAAGGTATCCTCTCCGCTGTGCTGTCTGGCATAATCCCCGCTGGAGGTGCCGTAGGGGTGACAGGCCGCCGGGTCGGCGTCGGTATAGGTCTCGGTGTAATCATAGTCGTCTTGGACCGTCAGCATTTGAAAGACCGCCGGGGCAAACTCCTTGGCGAAGGGGACCTCCGCCTCTCCCAGCTTTCTGGGGACCCCCATCCGGGCGGTACAGGCGTAATAGGCTTCATACAGCTCCGGAGCGGGGTGGGAGAGGTACCAGTAGGCCCCTCCGAAGCCCAAGTTGTGGAGCGGGTAGACAAAGGCGGGCTTCAGCCGCTCGATCAGATCCATGATGATCCGGGTCTCGGGAAGGGGGGCGTCAAACTTCAGGGCCTTATACTCCACCGGGAAGGTCCACTCCACCTGCTCGTGGAAGGCGGGGCGGTAATAGTGGCGAAGATAGTGGTAAACGGTAAACGGCCCCTTGAACCAGCCTTCGTTGAGGGCGATCCCGTCCGGGTCGCTGACCTTGATAAGGTACCAGGTGTAGTCCATATCCGCCCGCAGCTGGGCGTTTTCCGCCAACTCCCGGGCCAGAAAATCCAGGGTCATGGCCCCGATGGGCTCATTGGGATGAGGGCAGGCGAAAAGCAGGGCGTTTTTGGAGCCGGAGCCGATCTTTAAGCACCGGATGATTCTGCCCTCCCGGGAACGGCCTACCTCTTGGACTTGGACCAGCTGGGGATATTCCTCCGCCAGGGCAAGGGTGTTCCGGTCCAGCTCCTCGATAGTCAGAAATCCCTGGCTGTCAGGGACCCGGTCCATGACCTCCCGCAGATCCAAACTCATGGCTTCTCTCCTCCATATCTCACGATAGCAAAAGATTTTAGCACTTTAACGTATTATAGCAGAAGGGAGGGGGGGATGGCAATATAAATTTGCCCATGAGAAAACTTTTGGATTTATGCACAAAATTTTGGGTGAAAAACCTTCTTCTTATGGAAGATATGAGAGGAAAGGGCCTTTTGAAACACATTTAATGGAAACATAAGAAATTTTTAAACCCAATTGCGGATTTACTTGGTATCTTTCTCTGGAGAAAAGGAGGCCGTTTTATGGACTATGTACTGACAGCCAATGACCTGACAAAGGAGTATAGGGGCTTCCGGGCTTTGGACGCCCTCTCCCTCCATGTCCCCAAAGGTTCCATCTATGGCTTGGTGGGGAAAAACGGGGCGGGGAAGACCACCCTTATCCGCATCCTCTGCGCCCTGCAGGAGCCTACCGATGGAGAGTATGCCCTCTTTGGTGCGGACAGCCGGGACAGATCCGTCGCTGAGGCCCGCCGCAAGCTGGGGGCGGTGGTGGAGACCCCCGCCGTCTATCAGGAGCTGACGGCAGAGGAAAACCTGCGCGTCCAATATAAGGTGCTCGGCCGCAAGGATCTTGGCTCCATTCCCGGCCTTTTGGAGCTGGTGGGGCTGGAAAACACAGGGAAAAAGAAGGTGAAAAATTTCTCTCTGGGGATGCGCCAGCGCCTTGGCATTGCCGTGGCCCTGGCGGGAGAGCCGGAACTGCTGGTCCTGGACGAGCCGGTGAACGGCCTGGACCCCCAAGGGATCATCGAGATGCGGAAGCTCCTCCAAAAGCTGAACCGGGACAAGGGAGTCACCATCCTCATCTCCAGCCACATTTTAGACGAGCTTTCCCGCTTGGCCACCCACTACGGCTTTATCGACAAGGGACATATGGTGGAGGAGATCGCGGCGGCAGACATTGACGAGAGCTTGGAAAAGCATTACATGAAGCTGGTAGGAGGGGACTGGGATGAATGAGTTGATGAGGGCGAATCTGTTTCGCATCAAACGGGACAAGGTGTTCTGGGCCTGCTTTGCCGTGGTGCTGGGCGTTTCCGCCGCCTTCGTTTTTATGGGCGTCCGGCAGTGCCATGCGATGGCGGCGGAGGGCTATACCGCGGCTCTGGAAGGCTCCCTTTTCCAGCTTGCCCCGGCGATAGGAATGTGTGCGGCGGTATTTACGGGCCTATATCTGGGCACCGACCAAAGCGAAGGGGCTATCCGCAACCGGCTGATCGTAGGCCACAGCCGGGGAGCGGTCTATTTGGCGGGGCTGGGGATCGCCGTGACGGCGGCCTTGGCCTTCACCGGAGCTTGGCTGGCAGGGGGCGGAGCCGCCGCCCTTCTGGGCCGGGAATTTTGGCAGATGGGGGCGGGGCAGAGCGTCCTCTATTTCTTGGTGGCTGCGGCCTCCGCCGTGGCTCTGGCCTCCGTTCTGACAGTGGTGGGAATGCTCTCTGAGAAAAGATCCACTGCTGCGGTGGCTTCCATTCTGCTGGCGCTGGGCATGGTGCTGCTCTCCACTTGGCTCCATTCCCGGCTTTTGGAGCCGGAGATGGAATCCGGCCTCATTATCACCGCTGCCGGGATGGAGTGGGGGGACCCCACCCCCAACCCCCTCTATGTGGGCGGGGTGCTGCGTCAGGTCTTTGAGGGCCTTCTGAATATACTCCCCACCGGTCAGGCGGTCCTTCTCTCCGATCTGGCGGTGACTCACCCGGTGGGAGATCTTCTGGCCTCAGCGGCGGTGACGCTGGTGGCCACGCTGGCCGGGATGGCGCTATTTCGCAAAAAGGATCTGAAATGAGAAAAAATATCCCCCGAAGTTCTCTTCGGGGGATATTTTTTGTGGTTCGTCAGGATAGCTGCCGGTATGCGGCGTCAATGTCCTCCCTTGCCGCCAGCCCCAAGGAGAAGGCCGTGGCGCTCCCGGCGGCCACCGCCAGCCGGAGGGCGGTCTCATATCCCTGTCCGCAGGCTGTCAAAAACCCGGCTACCGTGGAATCCCCTGCCCCCACGGAATTTTTCAGGGTCCCTGCCGGGGCCTTCTGGACGTATACCCTCCCGTCCTCCGCCGCCAGCAAGGCGCCGTGCCTGCCTAACGAGACCATCACATTTTCCGCCCCCTGCCGCCGCAGCTGCTGGGCCGCCTCAGTGAGGGCGGGCAGGTCGTCGGGGGCCAAGACCTTTCCCGTTAGCTCCCCCAGCTCCTGATGGTTGGGCTTGACCAAAAAGGGGCGGTAAGGCAGACAGAAGGCCAGCAGGTCCCCGGTGGCGTCCACCACCCGGCGGATGTCCCGGCCCTCCAGCCGTTTCAAAATGTCCTCATAGGTGTGGGGGGAGAGGGAGGCGGGAATGGACCCAGAGAGGATAAGGGTGTCCCCCGGCGCCAGCCGGTCCAGCTTGTCATACAGCTCCTCCACCGCCCGGGGCGGGATATCCGGCCCCCGCCCGTTCAGCTCGGTCTCCACGTTGCCCTTGATCTTTACGTTGATGCGGGTATGCCCACTGGGAAGAGCGACAAAATCCGTCCTGACCCCCATCTTTTCAATACGGCGGCGCAGCAGCTCTCCCGTATCTCCCGCCAAAAACCCCATGGCGGTATTCCCCACCCCAAGCTGGGCCAGCACAAGGGAGACGTTGATACCCTTGCCCCCCACCTGAAGCTCCTCGCTTTCCGCCCGGTTGGTCTCCCCGGGCAGGAAGGAGGGGACCTGCATCACATAGTCCAAAGCGGGGTTGAACGTGACGGTATAGATCATATTACTCCCTCCCCCATACACTCAGGATAGCTGTTCAATGCCCTTTTCCATCCGCCGCAAGGTCTCCTCCCGGCCCAAAATGTGGCACAGCTCCACCGCTCCGCCGGGGGTGACCGCCTTGCCTGAGAGGGCGGTGCGCACCGGCCACATGATCCGCCCGTTTTTCAGCTCCAGCTTCTCTGCCAGCGCCACCAGCGCGTCGTGGATGGCGTCATAAGTCCACTGGGTAAGCCCTTCCAGCACAGGGAGGGTCGCCTTTAGGGCCTCCAGGGAGTTGGCCTCGTCGGTCTTCATCTTCTTGTGGCAGTATAGCTCGTTGGAATACTGGGGCAGCGCGTCAAAGAAATCCACCTGAGGCGCGATATCGCAGAGAGTGTCGCACCGTCCCTGCACCAGCGGAGCGATAAGCCGCAGATCAATGGCGGGATCCTTCACCGCCGCCTTGAGATACGGCTCCGCCGCGGCGTAGAAGGCGTCGGCGTCCATCTCCCGAAGGTAGTGGGCGTTAAAGTAGTTCAGCTTCTCCCGGTCAAAGATGGCGGGAGACTTGGACACGCCGGAAAGCTCAAAGACCTCTGCCAGCTCCGGAAGGGTAAAGAATTCCCGCTCCGCGTTTTCTCCCTTGGGCGCCCAGCCCAAGAGGGTCACGTAGTTGAGAATGGCCCCTGTGAGATACCCTTGGGCCTTCAGATCCTCATAAGAGGGGTCTCCGTGGCGCTTGGACATCTTGTTGTGGGCGTCCCGCATCACAGGGGAGCAGTGGATATACTCGGGCACCGTCCACCCAAAGCCCTCGTACAGAAGGTTATACTTGGGGGCGGAGGACAGGTACTCGCTTCCCCGGACCACGTGGGTGATGCCCATAAGGTGGTCGTCGATGACGTTGGCAAAGTTATAGGTGGGCAGCCCGTCCCGCTTTAAGAGCACTTGGTCGTCCAAGGTGTCATTGTCCACCGTGATGGCCCCGAAGATGGCGTCGTGGAAAGTGGTCTGTCCTCCTTGGGGGATCCGCTGGCGGATGACGTAAGGCTCCCCCGCCGCTACCCGGGCCTTGGCCTCGTCCAGAGAAAGGTCCCGGCAGGGATCGGCCTCTTTGGTAAAGTCCCCGGAATCCTCGGCGGACTCCGCCTTGTCGCAGAAGCAGTAGTAGGCATGGCCCTTTTCCACCAAAAGCTGGGCGTATTTGCCGTAAAGGTCCCGCCGCTGGGTCTGGACATAGGGCCCCACAGGTCCGCCCACGTCAGGACCCTCGTCCCAAGTAAGCCCGCACTCCTTGAGGGTATTGTATATCACGTCCACGGCCCCCTCCACCAGCCGGCCTTGGTCGGTATCCTCGATGCGGAGGATAAACGTCCCCCCCTGATGCCGGGCGATGAGCCAAGTGTAGAGGGCGGTGCGGAGGTTCCCTACGTGCATATACCCCGTGGGGGAGGGGGCGAACCGGGTGCGGACCTTCCCTGTGGGGATGCGCTTTTCCATCTCGTCAAACCATGTCATATCCATAAAAATTCCCTCCTCAAAAAAGGACTTGTGTCCCTATTTTATCGGGCAGGGAAGAACTTGTCAAGCGGAGGGAAATGTGGTATGATAAATCAACATGGGTCAATATACCTATTGCAAAGGGAGAATGTCTGATGGAAAACGAAAAGAAGGTCATGCTCTCCGGCATCCAGCCCAGCGGGGAGCTGCACATTGGCAATTATCTGGGACCTCTCCGCCACTGGCCGGAGATGATCGAAGAGTTTGACTGTTACTTTTTTCTGGCTGACCTGCACACCATCACCGTGCGGCAGGAGCCGGCTGAGCTGCGCCGCCGGGTCCTGACCCTGCTGGCCAGCTATATCGCCTGCGGCTTGGATCCGGAGAAATGCACCCTCTTCATCCAGTCTCATGTCCCTGCCCACAGCCAGCTGTCCTGGGTGCTGGACTGCTACACCATGTTCGGAGAGCTTTCCCGTATGACCCAGTTCAAGGACAAGTCGGCCCGGAACGCCGACAACATCAACGCGGGCCTGTTCACCTATCCGGTACTCATGGCGGCTGATATTTTGATCTACCAGCCCGATTTTGTTCCCGTGGGGGAGGACCAGCGCCAGCACGTGGAGATCTGCCGGGACATCGCAAACCGTTTCAACGGTATCTATGGCGACGTGTTCAAGGTCCCGGAGCCTTATATTGCCAAGGTAGGGGCGCGGATCATGAGCCTCTCCACCCCGGAGAAGAAGATGAGCAAATCCCAGCCCGAGGGCTGCGTGTTTCTCATGGATAAGCCCGAGGACATTATGCGGAAGTTCAAGCGGGCGGTGACCGATTCCGATACCGAGCGCTGTGTCCGCTACGCCCCCGAGGAGAAGCCGGGGGTAGCCAACCTCATGCAGATATACGCCTCGGCTACGGGCAAGACCTACGAGGAGGTCGAGAAGGAGTTCGACGGCAAGGGCTACGGCGCCTTCAAGCCCGCCGTGGGCGAGGCGGTGGTGGAGACCCTCCGCCCCATCCGGGAGGAGACCGAGCGGCTCCTGGCCGACAAGGCCTATCTGGAGAGCGTCTACCGCGCCGGAGCGGAGAAGGCCGGCTATGTGGCAAACAAGACCCTCCGCAAGGTCTATAAAAAGGTTGGCTTCCTGCCCCGGTAAGGGCGGCACCCACAGAAACCCTCCGGTCCCAAGGCCGGAACCAAGGAGAAAAACAAAATGCCTATTTCATTGGAACTGATCGGTCAGGTGGCCGCGGCCCTGTTCACCTCCTTCCTCATCGCCCTGATCCTCACCCCCGTGGTGCGGAATCTGGCGGTGAAGATGGGCGCGGTGGACGACCCCCGGAAGGACAAGGACCCGGAGCGGCGGATGCACTCTGACCCGGTGCCCCGGATGGGGGGCCTTGCCATCGTGCTGGGCTTTCTTCTCAGTACCCTGATCTTTGTCCCTATGACCCCCCAGCTTCAGGGAGCCCTTTTAGGGGCGGTCATCATCGTGGTGCTGGGCGTGTTTGACGACATCTACGACCTGCGGGCCAAGTTCAAGCTGGCGGTCCAGCTTTTTGCCGCCCTCATCGCCGTGCTGACGGGCAACGTCATCGAATATATCTCCAACCCCAACCTCTTTTCCGCCGACCCTTACTGGAAGCTGGGGATCCTGTCCATTCCCGTCACGGTGCTCTGGATCGTGGCCATGACCAACGCCGTCAACCTCATCGACGGCTTGGACGGCTTGGCCTGCGGCGTTTCCTCCATCAGCTCCCTGACCCTGCTGGTCA
>CATKDV010000169.1:0-7936 GCA_949746985.1 uncultured Eubacteriales bacterium
CTTCCGGGTGGTGCGCTGGATGTTGTTGAAGTTGAGGAAGATGCCCTGGGCGGTCTCGGGCCGGAGATAGACGGTGGAGGAGGAGTCCTCGGTAACGCCGATCTGGGTCTTGAACATCAGGTTGAACTTCCGGATGGGGGTAAAGTCGTGCTTGCCGCAGACCGGGCAGAGGATGTCGGTGTTCTCCGCAATGAAGGCGTCCATCTGGTCAAAGTCCATGGCGTCGGTGTTGACCTCCGGGTGGGCGTCGCCGATGAGCTTGTCGGCCCGGTGCCGGGCCTTGCAGGCCTTGGAGTCCAGCAGGGGGTCGGAGAAGCCCGCCACGTGGCCCGTGGTCACCCAGGTCTGGGGGTTCATGAGGATGGCCGCGTCCAGTCCCACGTTGTAGGGGTTCTCCTGCACAAATTTCTTGAGCCACGCCTTTTTCACGTTGTTTTTGAACTCCACGCCCAGAGGGCCGTAGTCCCAGGAGTTGGCAAGGCCGCCGTAAATCTCGCTGCCCGGGTAGACAAACCCCCGGCCCTTGCAGAGGTTCACGATCATGTCCATGGTCTTTTCGCTGTTTTTCATGTCTCTCATGCTCCTTTATAGAATAATTAAACGAGGTATTTCTTTACAACGGGGATCCGGTGAAGGATCTCCCAGAGGAGGTAGCTGGTTCCCAGCATCAAAAGGGCCGTGCCGGGGATGGTGAGGGCGCAGGGGGGTGCCTCACCGCTCAGTCCGAGGAGGGCCAGCCGCCGCTGGAACAGAATGTGGACGAGGTAGATGCAGAAGGAGGCCCTTGCCAGCCGTCCGGCCGCCCCGGCCACCCACCGGGGATAGGCTTTTTGGGTCAGGCACAGGCCGAAGAGGCCGAAGGCCATGAGGCAGGTCCCCGGCGTATTCCCGCCTAAAAACAGCTCGTGAAGGGCTCCGTTTTTCAGGGAGAAAAAAGCGGCGCCGCCCACCGTGACCGCCGCCCCTGTCCCCAGAGCGGCAAGGAACCATCCCCGGGGGATGGAGGGGCCGAATTTCCGCAGATAATGGCCCAGCAGGGCGTAGCCCACACTGGTGAAGGCCAGCCCCAAGGTCCACCAAGCCGATACCGGGGGGACCAGCGAGAAGGGCCAGAAGGCGGGCAGGACGGGGCAGAGGATCCCCACCACCAGCCAGACCCCCAGCAGATATTCCAACTCCCGCCGGGTGGCGGCGCGGACAAAGACCGCCAACGGGGGGAGAAAGGCGTAGACTACCAATAAGATATGGAGATAATAAAAGTGAAATTCATGCTGAAAAAGGAGCGTGGCCTTGACGGCGCCCCATATCCCCGCCCCGTTGAGAGCCCCGGCGTCATACAGGTCCATCAAACGGTAAACAAAGGACCAGAAAAACATGGCGGTCAGGATCCGGGGGAGGTTGTGACATAGAAGCCGCCTGCCGCTCACCGGCCGGGAGAGCATCAGCGCGCCGCTGCACATAAAAAACAGGGGGACCGCCATCCGGGCCGGGCCGCTCCAAAGAAGGGCGGCCCACCAGTCCCCCTCCCCCGGCGGCAGGGCGGAGAGGACGGGGCCGGCGGCGTGGATCAGGGTCACCATGACGATGGCCAGCGCCCGCACCACGTCCAAACCGGGGTCCCGCTTCGATTCCACCATAGATCCACCTCCCAGGCAAAAGCCGGTTACAAAAAGTTACAATCTTGTAACCGGTTTGTAATGAGTTAAAAAAACGCCCTGAGCCAATGGCTCAGGGCGAACAAAATGTCCGTGTTTCCACCTGAATTTCCCCCGGTTGGGGGGACACTCTGACCCGGTAACGGCGGGGACCGACGGGGCATTTCCTCCCCATAGCTCCCGGGCGCCTTGGGCGGTATTCCAGAGGGCCTTGCACCGTCCGGCCCCTCTCTCCTGCTGGAAGCTTCCGCCTACTCTTCCCGGTCATCGCTTTGTGGGCCTCATTCTATCACTCTTTTGCGGGAAAGTCAAGGCTTTCATCATTCCCTCCGGTGGAGGCCAGATAGGTCCCTAGGCCCATCAGCAGCAGGGCGGGCAGGAACAAAAGCCCCGGAAGCTCCTGGAACAGTAGCAGGGAGAGAAAAACGCCAAAGAAGGGGGCTACGGCATAGTAGGTGCTGGTCCGGGCGGCCCCCAGCTTTCGCTGGGCATAGACATAGAAAAAGATGCTTAGCCCATAAGCTACGAAGCCCAATCCCAGTGCGCTCCAGAGGACCCTGCCCCCGGGAAGCTCCTCCCCAAGAAAGAGAGCGATGAACAGAGAACCCAGCCCAGAACCAAAGCCCTTAAGCACCACGATCTCCAGAGGATCGCTCTCCGACATCATCCGGGTACAATTGTTTTCAAATCCCCAAAAGACGCAGGCCAGCAACACCAGCAAAGAGCCGGAGGAAAAGCGCAGGCTGGAAGCATCCTCGAAGGATAAAAGCATACAGGAAAGGGTAATACATCCAATGGCCAGCCATAACCGCCGTCCCACAGGCTCTTTGAAAATGACCAAGGCGATCAGGGCGGTGGCCACGATCTCGAAGTTATTCAGCAGGGAGGCATTCGCTGGGGTGGCTGTGGTCAATCCCCCCATCAGGCAGATGGGGGCGGCGGAGTCCAACAGGATCATTCCTGCGGCGTAGGGGAGGTCCTTCCGGGTAAGCCGCTTTTCTCCGGCGGCTTGGCCCATACCTTTTCTGACCAGGCCTACCAGCAGCATTCCGCCCCCGGCCCCCAAGTAAAGAAGAGCGGCCAGCATAGTGGGTGCCGCCTCCTGGAGCAGAAGCTTTGACACGGGGGCGTTGAGAGCGTAAAGTCCGGCTGCCAGCAGGGCCCACAGGACAGAGGGGTTGTCTCTTTTCATCTGCCCTACCCCCTATTTGATAAACTGGTCGAGAGCGGTATTCAATTGTGCAAGGGCCCCGGTATCTCCCTTTTGCAGGGCGGCGGCCACACAGTGCTCCATATGGTCCCGCAGGATCAGCTTCCCAATGTTGTTCACTGCTGACCGCACTGCGGCGATCTGGACCAGAACTTCGCTGCAATCCCGGCCCTCCTCTACCATCCGTTTGACGCTCTCCAAATGTCCGATGGCTCTGGACAAGCGGTGGATCACCTGCTCTGTTTCAGTGTGCTGGTGTTCTGCGGCCATAAAAGTAACTCCTCTCTCCATCCCCCCGGGGGGGATGGAGAGAGGATATCATATTTTGAATCTTTTTGTCAATCCGTGGGGCTCATTCCGCCTGCAGATACAGTCCGATGAGTTCTATGGTGGCCTTCAGGCCGTGCCAGTGGGTGCGCTCCATGCCGTGGGAGGCGTGGACCCCCGGCCCGATGAGGGCGGCGGGCAGGTCGTTGCCCGCCCGCCACGCTACGGCGGCGTCGGAGGAATAGTGGGGGTACACGTCTACGGCAAAATCCACCCCGTTTTCCTCTGAGAGGGACACCAGCCGGGACACCAGTCCGAAGTCGAAGGGCCCGGCGGAATCCTTGGCGCAGATGGACACCTGCTCTTCCGTGCAGCTCAGCTCCTCCCCGATACACCCCATATCCACCGCCAGCAGTTCGCTGAGTTCGGAGGAGAAGGTGGCCCCGCCGTGGCCCACCTCCTCGTAGACAGTGAAGGTGGCCTCCATGTCGTATAGGGGTTTCTGTCCCTTGTCTTTCATGATCTTCAGCGCCGTGAGGATACAGGCCGCGCTCACCTTGTCGTCCAGGAACCGGGACTTGATAAACCCGGAGGGGGTCACCTCGGTCTTGGGGTCGTAGCAGACATAGTCGCCGGGGGAGATGCCCAGCTTTGCCACGTCCTCCTTGGAGTAGACCACCTCGTCGATGCGCACCGCCATGTTTTTGTCGTCCCGGGGGCGGGTCTTGGCGTCGTCCTCCACATGGGCGGCGGGGGACAGGGACAGGACGGTCCCCGTATAGACCTTCCCTTTCCGGGTATAGATGCGGCAGTATTCCCCGTCCAGGGTGGGCAAAAGGGGGCCGCCGATGGGGGTGATGAGAAGCCGGCCGTCGGCGGTGACCGAGCGCACCATCAGCCCCAAGGTGTCCACATGGGCGCAAAGCCCCACCGTCCTGGAGTGGTCCCGGCCGGGAACAAAAATGGTCAGGTTTCCTTTCCTGCTCCGCCGGGTCTCCAGCCCCAGCTCCTGGGCCAAGCCTTCGGCGGTCTCCACCGCCCGCTGGGTAAAGCCGCTGGGGCTGTCCTGGGCCAGCAGGGTCTTGGCGTAGTTCATCACCGTAGTCTGATAGGGCGCAACATCCCATTTCATATTTGAATTTCTCCTTCCAAACGTCTATAATACTATATCATATCACGCTCGGAGAGGTGTTTCAACAATGGCAGAGGAAAAAACCAATGTGATGCGGCTGCTGGACCAGAAAAAGATTCCCTATACCCCCCATACCTACGACGTATCCGACGGCGCCCTGGACGGCGTTACCGCGGCCAAACGCCTTGGGGTCCCTTCCGAGACCTGCTTTAAGACCCTGGTCACGGCGGGGGCGTCGAAGAGGAACCATGTTTTCGTCATTCCGGTGGAAAAGGAGCTGGACCTAAAGGCCGCCGCCAAGGCGGCGGGGGAAAAGTCCATCGAGATGCTCAAGCAGGCGCAGCTTCTCCCTCTGACGGGGTATATCCACGGAGGCTGTTCCCCCATCGGCATGAAAAAGCGGTTTTCCACCTTCATCGACGCCTCGGCGGAGACTCTGGCGGAGATGACGGTCTCCGCCGGGAAAATAGGCCGGCAGGTGACTTTGGCCCCCAAGGATCTGGCCGCCTTCGTGGGGGCGGGGTTCGCGGAGATCGCCAAAGAGGCGTAAACGGGGGCCGACAAAGAAAAAAAGATTGTTTCCCCTCTCTAAATTTGATATAATATAAGTTAATCGTTTTATCCTGCCCATTTCGGGCATATGAGAGAGTGGAAGTACCCATGAGATACAGACAATGGAACGACCTGCCCCCCACCCCCTCCGGGGTGCTGACAGGGGCGGAGATCCCTGCCCTGTGCGCCCAGGTCTTGGCCAACCGGGGCGTGACCGACCCGGAGGAGGCCCGCCGCTTCCTCTATGAGCACCCCCCCCTCCGGGACCCTATGTCCATGAAGGATATGGACAAGGCTGTCTCCCGCCTGCGCCAAGCCATTGACGCAGGGGAACCCATCGCTGTCTACGGCGACTACGACGTGGACGGCATCACCGCCACCTGCCTTTTGAGCGACTTCCTCCGTCAGGAGGGAGCCCAGGTGCTGCCCTATATCCCCAACCGCCTGGAGGAGGGCTACGGTCTGAACCAGGGTGCGGTGGAAAGGCTGGCCGGCCAGGGAGCCAAGGTGGTGGTCACCGTGGACTGCGGCATCACCGCCGTGGAGGAGACTGAGAGGGCCAAAGCCTTAGGTCTCAGCGTCATCATCACCGACCACCATGAATGTAAAGAGGTCCTTCCCGCCGCCCACGCGGTGGTGGACCCCCACCGGGAGGACTGCCCCTATCCCTTCAAGCAGCTGGCCGGGGTGGGAGTGGCCCTGAAGGTGGCCATGGCCCTGGCCGGGCCGGGCCGGACCGAGGAGCTGCTCTGCCGCTACGCCGACCTTGCCGCCTTGGGCACTGTGGCCGATGTGATGAGCCTCACCGATGAAAACCGCACCATTGTCCGCCGGGGCCTTGCCGCCCTGCCGGAGACCCCCCGCCCGGGGCTGAAAGCCCTGCTGCGGGAGTCGGGAGCGGAGGGAAAGATCCTCTCCTCCACCTCTGTGGGCTATACCTTGGCCCCCCGGATCAACGCCGCCGGACGGATGGGCTGTTCCGAGGTGGCCTTAGAGCTTCTTCTCACCCACGACCCCCAGCGCTCTGAGGAGCTGGCCCAGTCCCTGTGCGCCCTGAACCGCCAGCGGCAGGAGCTGGAGGCGGACATCTTCTCCCAGTGCGACCTCTTGGTAGACGCCCTCCCCCCTAAGGAGCGGGACGCCCTGGTCCTGGCGGGAGATTCCTGGCACCAAGGGGTGGTGGGCATCGTAGCCTCCCGCCTGACGGAAAAATACGCCGTCCCCGCCTTTATGATCTGTCTGAGCGAGGGCCGGGGAAAAGGCTCCTGCCGCTCCTATGGCGAAATGAACCTCTTTGCGCTGTTAGAGGGCTGCGCCGACCTTTTGGAGGCCTACGGCGGCCACGAGCTGGCCGCGGGCTTTACCATCTTGGAGGAAAATATCCCCCCCTTCCGCGCCCGGATCAATGAGCTGGCCCGGAAGGCCCGGGACGAAAAGCCGCCCGTCACCGCCTTGACGGTGGACTGTGTGCTGGATGACCCCGCGCTCCTCTGTCAGGAGGAGGTGGAGGCGCTCTCCCTTTTGGAGCCTTACGGCCCCGGCAACCCCAAGCCCGTCTTTCGCTTGGACCGGTGCGCGGTGAACGGACTGACCCAGGTGGGAAATGGGAAACATATGAAATTGAAGCTCTCCGCCGGCGGGCGGAATCTGGACGCTATCTTTTTCTCCGCCACCGCCGAGGAGGCGGGCATCGGGGACGGCCAGCGGGTGGACGTGTGCTTCTACCCCCAGATCAACGAGTATAAGGGCTGGCGCAACGTCCAGCTTCAGGTGAGCGACCTGCGCCCCGCCCGGACAAGGGCGCAGGCGGAGGAGGAGCTGTTCCGCCGCCTGATGGAGGGGGAGACGCTGACTCCCTCGGAGGCTGCCTCCCTCCTGCCCACCCGGCAGGAGTTTGCCAACCTGTGGAAATACCTCGTCTCCCGCCGGGAGGAGGGGGAGATCGAGGAGACCGCCCAGCGCCTTGCCCGGAACGTGGCCCGGAACTGCGGCCTTCGGGAGGAGTTTATGCGCACGCAGGTGTGTCTTGCCGTGTTTCACGACCGGGGCCTTATCCGTATGGAGCAGACCGCCGACCATCTCCGCATCAAAGTCCGGGAGGACGGGGAAAAGGTGGACCTGGAGCAGGCCCAGCTCATGCAAAGGCTGCGAAAAATGGCAGAGAAATAATAAGGAGAAAGGAGGCGCGCTATGGATCCCATTTTAGAGCGGTATCAGGCCCTGGAAGACAAAATAAAAGCCTACAACCCCACCGTGGACACCCAGCGGCTCTTTGACGCCTTCTCCTACGCCGACAACGCCCACTCCGGCCAGCTTCGCAAGAGCGGGGAGCCCTATATCATCCACCCCCTGGCGGTGGCTGAGATCGTGGCCGAGTTGGAGTTGGACGCCGACTCCATCATCGCCGCCCTTCTCCACGACGTGATCGAGGATACCGGCGCCACCCACGAGGACATCGCCAAACGCTTTGGCGAGCCGGTGGCCCTTCTGGTGGAAGGGGTCACTAAGCTGACCAAAATGCAGTACACCTCCAAAGAGGAGGAGCAGATGGAAAACCTCCGGAAAATGTTCATGGCCATGAGCCGGGACATCCGGGTCATCCTCATCAAGATCTGCGACCGGCTCCACAATATGCGCACCATGGAGTACCAATCGGCCAAAAAGCAGCGGGAAAAGGCTTTGGAGACCATGGAGATCTATGCCCCCATCGCCCACCGCCTGGGAATGCAGCGCATCAAGTGGGAGCTGGAGGACACCTCCCTTAAATATTTGGACCCGGTGGGCTACCAAGAGATCGCTGACGAGCTTGCCGCCCGCTCCTCCGCCCACGAGGAATTTTTGGGCGCCATCCAAGGGCGGATCCAGTCCCGGATGGAGGAGGAAAACATCCGCTGCAAGGTCTATGGCCGGGTCAAGCACACCTACTCCATCTACCGGAAAATGTACACCCAGAATAAGACTTTGGACGAGATCTTTGACCTCTACGCTTTCCGGGTCATCGTCTCCGACGTGCCCACCTGCTACTACGTGCTGGGCTGTATCCACGATATGTTCAACCCCGTGCTGGGCCGGTTCAAGGACTATATCTCCACCCCCAAGCCCAACGGCTACCAGTCCCTC
>CATKDV010000170.1:0-7937 GCA_949746985.1 uncultured Eubacteriales bacterium
AGGATCTGACTCTGCTTTTGGCCCTCGGCCTGGAGGATGGCCTCCCGGCGCTCCCGCTCGGCCCGCATCTGCTTTTCCATGGACTCCTGAATGTCCCGGGGAGGCATGATGTTTTTCAACTCCACCCGGTTGACCTTGATGCCCCAGGGGTCGGTGGCCTCGTCCAGCAGGGAGCGCATCTTGGAATTGATGATGTCCCGGCTGGTCAGGGTCTGATCCAGCTCCAGCTCGCCGATGATATTCCGCAGGGTGGTGGCCGTCAGGTTTTCAATGGCGGACATGGGGTGCTCCACGCCGTAGGTGTAGAGCTTGGGGTCGGTAATGGTAAAGTAGATCACCGTATCGATCTGCATGGTCACGTTGTCCTTGGTGATGACGGGCTGGGGGGCAAAGTCCACCACCTGCTCTTTCAGGGACACCACCTTCACGATCCGGTCAAAGAAGGGCATCTTAAAGTGAGGCCCTTGGGTCCAGATGGTGTGGAAGGAACCCAGCCGGGTGATCACATAGGCCTTGGACTGCTGCACGATCTTAAAGTTCAGGGCGGCGATCAGAACTACGACGACGCCCAACAGGGCAAGAATGATCTTCATATAAAGCGGCATACCATAAACTCCTTTCTATACAAACGCACTTACCTTTGGGGGGCGGGGGAGACGAACAGTTTGACTCCCTCGATGCGGTTGACGGTGACGGTAGTTCCCTCCGCAATGGGGGTCCCATCCTCCGACCGGGCGGTCCAGGCCACGCCGAAGACCACCACCGCGCCTTTTCCGTTCAGGTTGTCGATGGCCTCGGTGACCACCGCCTGCCGCCCGATGACCCGGTCGGCGTTGGTGGGCACCACCGTGGGCAGCACATACTTCCGGGCCAAAGGCCGCAGCACTGCCATCGTGACGCAGGACACCAACAGGAACAGAAAAATTTGGATCCAGATGTTGGAGGTGAAGAAGGTCCCCAGCAGCGCGACGAGGGCCCCCGCCGCGAACCACACCGACACCAGCCCCACCGTGACTGCCTCCGTAATGGCGAAAAACACCAGCAGGCAAAGCCACACAACGCTTGGTAACCAAGGCATGACCATCAGCTCCTTTCTGAGATAACCAGCCGGTTCCTTGGGTACAGACCCATTATAACACACCACGTCAACATTGTCAATAATTTAACGATATCTGGGAAAGCGGAGCTTCCCCAAGGAAAAAGCAGGGAAGCCGGCGCGCGCCGGCTTCCCTGCTTTCAACAGTCGAGACCTGGCCCTCCAAGGGGAGGGGGCAGAAACATGATCCCCAGGGTGTTTGGTCCGCAGTGGCAGGCCACGGTACAGCCGGAGGGGGCCTCCCAGACCCGGGAGAACCGCCCGCTGGCCCAAAGGGTTTCCCGCACGGCCGATACGGCGTCCTCCCGGCAGGGGGGATGGGCGATAAAAACTTCGCCCCCGGTGAAGGGCGGGTGGCGGTCCATCCGGTCCCGGACATACTGGGTCAGGGCCTGGGGTAGGTCGCCCCGGTATTTTTTCCCCACGCCCATTCTCCCGCCGGATAGCTGGATGCAGGGCTTGATGCGGAGTAGCCCCGCGCCCAGGGCGGAGATGGCGGAGCACCGTCCCCCGTTTCGCATGTAGTCCAGCCGGTCCAGAAGGAAGCTGCCGTCCACCTGGGGGGCCAGCTCCGCCAGCCGGGCGGCGATCTCCTCCGCCGACAGTCCCTTCTCCGCCAGCCGGGCGGCGGTCAGGA
Organism: uncultured Eubacteriales bacterium; assembly: GCA_949746985.1. GTDB lineage: Bacteria > Bacillota > Clostridia > Oscillospirales > Oscillospiraceae > Vermiculatibacterium. Next base: position 1,734 of record CATKDV010000170.1, read on the forward strand.
CCAGAATGCCCTGGCCGCTGGAGAGGCTCTGGGAATCCACCACCCTCACATGGGGAAGGTCTGCCGCCGCCATGACTGCGTTTTGAAAGCAGCTGGAGAAGGAGGCCCCGATGGTGACGCACACCACTTGGCTCCCCCCGGAGCATAGAGAGGAGAAAGTTTCCCGAAAGGCGGCCGCGTTTACGGCGGAGGTAGAGGGAAGGTCTCCGCCCAGCGCCACGTAGTCAAAAATGTCCTGGGGCGTGACCTGAAGCCCGTCAAGGAGACAGCGATCCCCCACGCAGACGTGCATCGGCAGAACGGTAATGTGGTGCTGCCGGAGAAGCTCGGCGGGAAGGTCGCAGGTGGAGTCGGTCACCACCCGGACAGAGGGGTGGCTCATTGCTTTTTCTCCTGGCTTTTATTCCAGATGCGCTCCGCCTCCGGGGCCCAGTCCCGGGCGTAGGGCACGCACTTGTCGCACAGATGGTCCACGCTCTCGGGAGACTGCAGGTCGGTGGAGTGGGCCTTCGTCTTTTTTACCATCTCCCGCAGCAGCTCCGGGTTTTCCAGCATGGGGCAGGGCTTCAGGTGGTTGTCGCTGAAGGGCTGCCCGTCGTGATAGGCCATAAAGATGGGGGAGCGCAGGCAGTCCAGGAGGGACCGCTCCCGGATGTTGCAGTTGGAGTAGTGGATGAACACGCAGGGGTCCACGTCCCCGTTGGCGTTGATGTGGAGGTACCGCCGCCCTCCGGCGATGCAGCCCCCCACATACTCCCCGTCGTTCTGGAAGTCCATGGCGAAGATGGGCTTGGTGGAGCGGATCTCCCGGATCCGGCGGTACATCCGCGCCCGCTGCTCCGGATCGGGCAGCAGGATGGGAGCGGCGTCGTTGCCCACGGGCATGTAGTGGAAATACCAGATAAATTTCGCGCCGAAGTCGGTGATATGGTCGATGAACTCGTCGGAACTGATGGAGTCCAGATTCTGGCTGGTATAGCAGGCTGAGATGCCAAAGGGCAGCTTCTTCGCCTTCAGAATGGCCATGGCGGCCATGACCTTTTGATAGACCCCATCCCCCCGGCGGCCGTCGGTGGCCGCCTCAAAGCCCTCCAGGGAGATGGCGGGAATAAAGTTCTTTACCCGAAGCATCTCTTGGGCGAAGGCCTCGTCGATGAGGGTGGCGTTGGTGAAGCAGAGGAACTGGCAGTCGGGGTGGAGCTGGCACAGGCGGATCAGGTCGTGCTTGCGGACCATAGGCTCCCCGCCGGTATAGATATACATATAGATTCCCAGTTCCTTGCCCTGGGTGATGATGGAATCGATCTCCTCCAGGCTCAGGTTCAGTTTGTTGCCATACTCTGCCGCCCAGCAGCCGGTGCAGTGGAGGTTGCAGGCCGAGGTGGGGTCCAGCAGGATGGCCCAGGGGATGTTGCAGCCGTATTTTTTCCGGTTCTCCTCCTGGATGGGCCAGCCCACCAGGTTGGCGTTGAGGAAAAAGTTTTCAAAGGTGGTCTTCAGCACGTCGTTGTCCACATCGCGGATGATATTCATGATGAGCTGATACATATTGTTTTCTGGGTCGTTGACCACCCGGCGGAAGGCGGCGCGCTGGGCCGGGAAGCTGTCGGGGCCGTTGCCGGCCAGTTTGTCCACCCATTCCATCAGCTTGGGAAGGTTCTTTTCCGGGTCCTTTTCAATGTAGCCAAGGGCGGTCTTCAAACCCAATTTTGTCACTCCGGTGGGAAACATGTCAAATCAACTCCAGTTTTGATGAAATATGGGTTGCCCCATCTCTTTTTTACCCGAAAAAGGGGAGGAAGTCCAATGAAAAAGAATGAAAAAGTATGAAAGAAGGCACGGGGGAGAAAAGGGCCGTCCTTCTGAAAAACGGGCCGCCGGACCGCCAGAAAACATTTGCCAAAACCGGGGAACAGAGGTATAATAAAAATAACAGCCGCCAAAATTCGGGAACTTTTTCGGCGGTATTTTCGTCAAAGAAAGAAACCTGCGGAAGGGGGAGCGAACATGGCACAGTTGGAGCTGGTGATCCCCACCCTGTTTGGCCTGGAGGGGGTCTGCGCCCAGGAGCTGAAGCGCCTGGACGCCGGGAATGTCCGGGCGGAGAACGGCCGGGTGCTCTGCGACTACACCCCGGAAATGCTCATCCGCGCCAACCTGTGTCTGCGCACCGGCGAGCGGGTGCTCCTCCGGCTGGGGCGGTTTCCCGCCCCCGATTTCGATGCCCTTTACGACGGGGCCCGGGCCCTGCCCTGGGAGGAGCTCATCCCCCGGGAGGGCGCCTTTCCCATCCGCTGCCGCAGCGTGGATTCCCGCCTGACCTCCCAGCAGCGGTGCGGGGCGGTGGTGAAGGCCGCCGTGGGGGACCGGCTGGGCCAGGCCTATGGTCTGGAGCATTTGCCCGAGACCGGGGCGGAATACGCCATCCGCCTTTTTATCATGGACGATGTGGCCGAGCTCTGCCTGGACACCTCCGGCCCCAGTCTCCACAAGCGGGGCTATCGGGCCATGAGCGTGGAGGCCCCTCTGCGGGAGACTCTGGCGGCGGGGATGGTCCTCCTCTCCCGCTACCGGGGCAGGGACCCCCTCCGGGACCCCTTCTGCGGCTCGGGCACGATCCCCATCGAGGCCGCCCTTATCGCCAAAAACCGGGCCCCCGGTCTGAACCGTGGGTATTCTGCACAACACTGGTCCTGGCTTCCCGCCCCCCTCTGGCAGGCCGAAAAAAACCGGGCAAAAGACGGCGAGTTTGACGGGGAATACGATATTTTTGGCTCAGATATCGATGACAAAGCGGTTACATTGGCCCGGGAGAACGCCAGAAAGGCGGGGGTGGAAAGCTTTGTGCATTTTGACATAGCCGACGCCACAAGATTTTCTCCCCCCGAGCCGGCAGGGCGGGTGGTCACCAATCCGCCCTATGGAGAGCGGCTCAGCGACAAGCGGGAGGCCGAGAGCCTCTACGCCGCCTTCGGCAGGGCCTGGAGGGCCGTCCCGGCGGGCTGGAGCCTGAGCCTCCTGTCCTCCCACACCGAGTTCGAGCGGACCTTTGGGCGCAGGGCGGACAAAAAGCGGAAGCTCTACAATGGGCCGCTGAAGTGCGATGTGTTTTTCTACGGAAAATAGGGGGGAGGAAATATGAAAAAAAGATACCGGCTGGCGGCGGCCCTGCTGTCGCTCAGCCTTTTGACCGGCCTTCCCTATGCTGCCCGGGCCTATGAGATCTACGGCTACAGCGAGGGGCTGGCCCAGATAGAGGAGAACGGCAAGTGGGGTTTCGTGGGCAGCGGCGGGGAGGTGGTCGTTCCCGCCCAGTACCGCTCGGTGGTCTCCTTCTCTCTGGGGGTGGCGGCGGTAAACCTGGAGGGCAAGCTGGGGGTCATTCGCCCCGATGGAGAATATCTTATCCAGCCTGAGTACGACACCCTTATGCCTGTGGGCTACGGTCTTTATATGGCCCAGTTGGGGGATGAGTGGGGGGTGGTGAGCATCCTGCCCTATACTGCCGCGGACGGGCAGGAGACCAACCAGGTCTACCCCATCGTCTATGCCAGTGCGGAGCTGGGCACCAGCGGGGGGCTGGACGCCCTGATCCTCACCTCCAAGGGGGGCGGACGGACGGTGACGCCCATCTTCCAGATCCCCGGGCTTTTGGCCCAGCTGGGGGTGGAGGGCAGCCGTTTCCCCCTGACCCGGGGGAGGCTCCCCTCCTTTACCGACGTCAGTCCCCGGGACTGGTTTGCCCTGTGGGTGGATATCGCCTACAATACCGGTATCATATCGGGTACCGGGGCGGGCACCTTTGAGCCGGGGCGGGAGGTGACGGTGGCCGAGGCCCTCCAGATGGCGGCCAACATGGACTCCCGCCACAAGGGGGATACCTTCCACACCACCGCCCACGTCTCCACCCCCTGGTATACCGACGCGGTCACCTACTGCCTGGCCAGCGGCATCATCGCCCGGGGCCAGTTTGAGGACTATGAGCGCCAGATCACCCGCCGGGAGCTGGCCCAGGTGTTCGGAGCCACCGAGCTGGCCCGGAGCCTGCCCCAGCGCAACAGTCCCATCCAGGTCATGACCGCCGTCCGGGATGTGAGCGCGGCGGACCCCGCCGCCGGGGCTATTTACGGCCTTTATACAAAGGGAATATTGACCGGGGTGGATGAGAGCCTGTCCTTCCGGCCCGACAATCCCGTCACCCGGGCTGAGGCCGCCGCTCTGGCCGCCCGGCTGGCCCGGCCGGAGCAGCGGGTGGATCTGTTCTGATGCGGCACGTATTGATCCTCAACCCGGTGGCGGGACCCAAAAACAGCGCCAAGCGCCTTTTGGACCGGGCGGAGACGGCCTTTTCCGCGGAAGAGTACGAAGTCTATACCACCCAGGGGGCGGGGGACGCCCGCCGCCTGGCGGAGGAGGCTCTGGCCCCCGGGGATCCGGTGCGCCTCTATGCCTGTGGAGGGGACGGGACCCTGAATGAGGTGGTCAACGCCGCCGCCGGGAAGGACTGGGCGGCAGTGACCAATGTCCCCATGGGTACGGGAAACGACTTTCTCCGCCTGTTTGGAAGGGAGGGGAAGGAGCGCTTTGCCGACCTTGCCGCTCTGAAGGACGGGCCTCAGGCCGCTTTCGACCTTGTTGACTGCAACGGTCTTTTGGGTCTGGATGTGGTCTGCGTAGGGGTGGACGCCCGGGTGGCGGTGGATGTTCACCGCTTTAAGCGCCTGCCCCTGGTGGGGAAAAAGGCGGCCTATATCCTCTCCCTTATCGCCACGGTGAGGAAGGGTATCACCCGCCCTATGCGGGTGGAGATGGGTCCTATCCGCCACGAGGGGCCAACGGCCCTGGTGTGCGTCTGCAATGGGCAGTACTACGGCGGCGGCTTCCGCCCCGTACCCGAGGCCCGGCCCGACGATGGAGTGCTGGACGCGCTTCTGGTGGGGGACGTATCCCTGCTCCAATTTGCCGGGTGTGTGGGCAAGTACGCCAAGGGCCGTTATAAGGAATGTCCCCATCTGGTCCGGGACTGGCATGGGGGTCAGGTCCTTGTCTCCGCCGACGAGGAGTTGGCGGCGGTGGTGGATGGGGAGGTCCTGCGGGGCACCCACTTTACCATCCGCCTTTCTGAGCGAAAGGTGAATTTCTTCCACCCCCTGGGAGTGGAGGTCTGCGCTTCGCCAGTCCCTGCTGGGGCCACAATGTGAACAGATTTTGAATTTTGCTGGGTCAACCCCTTTTTTTCCAAAAAAGGGGTTGATTTTTTTGGGCGGGGGAGTTATTATCATATTTGCGGTTAGCACTCGGGGAAAAAGAGTGCTAACCGCCTGAAAAAGCTTAGTTGGAAAAAACAATATAAGGAGGAACCAAGTTATGAAGCTGAAGCCTTTGGGAGACCGCGTCATCATCAAGATGATGGAAGCTGAAGAGAAGACCAAGAGCGGCCTGATCCTCACCGGCAGCGCCAAGGAGAAGCCCGAGGTGGCCGAGATCGTCGCCGTAGGCCCCGGCGGTCTGGTGGACGGCAAGGAGGTCAAGATGACCGTGAAGACGGGCCAGAAGGTCATCACCAGCAAGTATTCCGGCACCGAGGTCAAGGTGGACGGGGAGGAGTACACCATTGTCCGGCAGAGCGATATCCTGGCCGTGGTGGAGTAAAGAAAAGCTAAAGATAAAAAGCCATTTGGCCTGTGGCCGCCGCCGGCGGCGTATTAAAATAGTCCGGCTGTGCCGGACGCCATGCTTTTAGCCTTTAGCTGTTAACCCGATAGCCCCTCTGTTTTTGACGGAAGCGCCGACCTGAAACTTTGTAATTTCAAATAATTGGAGGTAATCCCTATGTCTAAACTCATCGCTCACGGCGAGGAGGCCCGCAAGGCCCTGCAGAAGGGCGTGGACCAGCTGGCCGATACCGTTAAGATCACCATGGGCCCCAAGGGCCGCAACGTGGTGCTGGATAAGAAGTACGGCTCCCCCCTCATCACCAACGACGGCGTGACCATCGCCAAGGAGATCGAGCTTGCCGATCCCATGGAGAACATGGGCGCCCAGCTGGTCAAGGAGGTCGCCACCAAGACCAACGACGTGGCCGGCGACGGCACCACCACCGCTACCCTGCTGACCCAGGCCATCGTCCGGGAGGGCCTGAAGAACCTGGCCGCCGGGGCCAACCCCATGGTCATGAAGAAGGGCATCTCCAAGGCCACCGAC
>CATKDV010000171.1:0-4713 GCA_949746985.1 uncultured Eubacteriales bacterium
CTCCACAGCGTGCTTTTTGATGAGCTTGGCGAGAACAGCGATGGCCTCCTGCTTCTTGACCTCCGAGAAGGTGGGATACACCACCGCGGTGTCCAGCACCTTCCCCGTGGGATCCACCACCGCCACCTTGCACCCGTTGCGGTAGCCCGGGTCCAGCCCCATAGCCACCTTGCCCTTCACCGGCGGCTGCATGAGAAGGGGCTTCAGGTTGTCCCCAAACATCTTGATGGCCCCCTCGTCGGCCCGCTCGGTAAGGGCGTTCCGGGCCTCCCGCTCGGTGGAGGGCTGGATCAGCCGGTCCCAGGCGTCCTCCACGGCGGCGCCCACGAACCCCTCCGCCGCCGTCCCCGGCTTCACCACCCGGCGGATGAGCAGGTCCAGAGCCTGGTCCCGGTCCAGCTCCACCCCCGCCTTCAAGATCTCCTCCCGCTCCCCCCGGTTGATGGCGAGGATCTGGTGTCCCTGGGCCTTGGCCATGGGGGTGCGGAAGTCGTAATAGAGGCGGTATACCGTATCGGCAGGCTCCTCCTCCTTGGCCTGGGAGACCAGCACTCCCCTCCGTTCGTAGAGTTCCCGCAGAAGCTTCCGCAGCTCCGCGTCGTCGGACACGGTCTCCGCCACGATGTCGCTGGCCCCCTGCAGGGCCTCCTCCACCGTCTCCACCCCCAAGTCTGGGTTTACATAATCTTCCGCCGCCCTCAGGGGGTCAGGGCAGTCGGGCGCCTGGGCGAACAGAAGGACCGCCAAAGGCTCCAGCCCCTTCTCCCGGGCCACGGTGGCCCGGGTCCGCCGCTTCTGCTTGTAGGGCCGGTAGAGATCCTCCACCTCGGCCAAGGTGGAGGCGTCGTCGATGGCGGCAGACAGCTCCTCCGTCAGCTTGCCCTGCTCCTCGATGGACCGCTTGACCTCCTCCCGGCGCTTGTCCAGGTTCCGGAGGTAATTCAGCCGGTCAAACAGCTCCCGGAGCACCGTGTCGTCCATGGCCCCGTGCATCTCCTTGCGGTACCGGGCGATGAAGGGGATGGTGTTCCCCTCGTCCAAAAGCGTGACGACGTTGTTTACATAATTTTCCGGCTGCCCCAGCTCGGCAGCCAGGATATGGATGATATTGTCCATGTATGTTCTCCTCGTCTTTTGTTTTCGCACGAGGAATATTATACTAAATTTGCCCCTTGGGAGCAAGAGCAAACCAAAAAACAGCGGACGGCATTTTCCCGTCCGCTGTCCTTTATTTTGTCTCTTCCTCCGGCTCCTTCGCCGGCTCCAGCTTGCTCACCTTGGCCCACTCCACCCGGCGGTCGGAGAGTTCCTCCACCTGGATGTGGAGCCCGTCGGTCTCCACCGTGGGGTGGGTGCCGTCGGCGGGGATCACGTCCAGCTTGGCAAAGACCAGGCCTCCCAGGGTCTCGGCCTCCCCATCCTCGGGGAACTCCATCTCCAGGGCCTCCGCAATGTCCTCCAGGGACGCGCCCCCCGAGATCCGCCAGAGATTTTCCTCCAAAAGCACGATCTCCTGCTCGTCCTGGGGGTCAAACTCGTCGTAGATGTTGCCCACCAGCTCCTCAATAAGGTCCTCCATGGTGATGATCCCGCTGGTGCCGCCGTACTCGTCCACCACCACGGCAAAGTGGGTCTTGCGGCTCTGCATATCCCGAAAAAGCACGTCGGAGCGCACCGTCTCGGGCACAAAGTAGGCCTCCCGCAGCAGCTCCCGCAGGGGCTTGGGTTTCTCCTCCTGGGCGTTGAGCAGGTACTCCCGAGTGTTCAGGATCCCGATGATGTCGTCGGTGTCCTCCTCATAGACCGGGAACCGGGTGAGACCCGAGGACCGGATGGTCTCCATGATCTCCTCCTGGGGGTCGTCCACCCACAGCATCACCACATCGGTGCGGTGGATCATCACATCAGCGGCGGTGGAGTTATTGAACTCAAAGACGTTCTCAATGAGCTCCCTCTCCTCCTTCTCAATGGCTCCCTTCTCCTCGCCCATATCCACCATCTGGCGGATATCCTCCTCGCTGGCCCGCTTGGTGAGCGCCCGGAGCCGGATGACCAGATAGACGCTGGCGCCGGCGAACAGCACCACAAGCACGGAAAGAATGATAAGTAAGGGTATCGTGGGGTCGTCCACAGATGTTTCCTCCTTTTTGCTGTACATGCCTCCCAAAAAGCGGCAAAACCGCCCCTTTTGGAGATGGATGATAACAGTATAACATACTCTGGAGAAAAATGCACGAAAAAGTGTGGAAGAATAGAAAATAGATTTCCTTTCTTCTTTGGGTATGATATCATAGCAGCAGAAACTATCAGAAACAGAAAGGGCAGCGCCTATGACCATATTTGACATTATGGGGCCGGTGATGATCGGTCCCTCCTCCTCCCACACCGCCGGAGCGGCCCGGATCGGGCGCATCGCCCGGCGCCTGCTGGGGTCCCAGCCCAAGAAGGCCCATATCCTGCTCCACGGCTCCTTCGCCGCCACCGGCCAGGGCCACGGCACTGACCGTGCCCTTGTGGCGGGCATCCTGAACATGGCCCCCGACGACCCCCGACTGCCCCAGTCCTTTGAGCTGGCCCAGCAGGCGGGCCTGGCGGTGAGCGTGGACGCCACCCACATCCAGGGGGCCCACCCCAACACCGCCCTTCTCCGCCTGGAGGGCAGCGCCGGGGAGCGCCTGGAGCTCCAGGGGGCCTCCCTGGGCGGCGGCCGGGTCCGCATCCAGGCCATCGACGGCCTGGAGACCTCCTTCTCCGGGGACATGCCCACCCTCATCATCCGCAACGAGGACCGGCCCGGCCAGGTCCACGAGGTCACCGGCGCCCTGTCCCGCCGTGGGGTGAACATCGCCTCCATGCGCCTGTTCCGGGACAAGCGGGGTGGCTTTGCCGTGATGGTCATTGAAAGCGACCAGCCCATTGGGGACGAGGTGGTCCGGGAGCTCCAGGCCCAAAAGGGCATCCTCCGGGCCACCTATCTGGATATGATGGAGGAATGAGCCATGGCCTTTCATGAAGTAAAACAGCTCCTCCTGGCCGCCGGACAGGGTCCGGTGTGGCTGGCTGTGCAGACCGAGGACTGCCGGGACAGCGGTCTTTCCCCCGAAAGCTCCTGGTCCAAAATGTCTCACCTCTGGCAGGCCATGGGCCAGACCCAGGCCGATTACGCCCCCTCCCGCCGCTCCAACAGCGGCCTTGCCGGCGGGGACGGCGCCCTTTTGACCGGGGAGGGTCCCGGCCTGTGCGGCCCCTTCCTTCGCCAGGTCATCGCCGCCGCCCTCAGGGCGGGGGAGTGTAACGCCTGTATGCGCCGGGTGGTGGCCGCCCCCACCGCCGGCTCCTCCGGCGTGCTGCCCGCGGCCCTTCTCCCCCTCCAGTCGCGGGACGGCCTCCCCGACCGGGTGATGGTGGAGGCCCTCTACGTGGCCGCCGGCTTCGGCCAGGTCATCGCCGACCGGGCCTCCATCTCGGGAGCTGAGGGCGGCTGTCAGGCCGAGGTGGGCTCCGCCTCCGCCATGGCTGCCGCCGCCCTGGTCCATGTGAAGGGAGGCACCGGGGACCAGATGGCCCACGCCTGCGCCCTGGCCCTGGCCAACACCCTGGGCCTGGTGTGCGACCCGGTGGGGGGCCTGGTGGAGGTCCCCTGCATCAGCCGGAACGTGATGGGGGCGGTGAACGCCCTCTCCTGCGCCGAGATGGCCCTCTCAGGCCTCAAGAGCCGTATCCCCTGCGACGAGGTCATCGATGCCATGGGCGCGGTGGGCGCCCTCCTCCCCGCCTCCCTCCGGGAGACCGGGCAGGGAGGCCTGGCCGCCACCCCCACAGGCCGGCAGTACGCCCCCAACGAGGAATAAATAAAGAGAGGGAGCGTTTGAAACGCTCCCTCTCTTTTTATTTCTCTCCAAAGGCCTTGGCCGCCGCAATAAAATCCCGAAACAGCGGATGAGCCTTATTGGGCCGGGACTTAAACTCCGGGTGGAACTGGACCCCCACGAACCAAGGGTGTTCGGAAAGCTCCACCGCCTCCACCAAATGCCCGTCAGGGGACAGCCCCGCCAGCTTCAGTCCCGCTTCCACCAAGGCCTGGCGGTACTCGTTATTGAACTCATAGCGGTGGCGGTGCCGCTCCTGAATGTCCTCCATCCCATAGGCCTTTTGAAGATTGACTCCCTCCGCCGTAATATGGCAGGGATAGGCCCCCAGGCGCATGGTCCCGCCCTTGGCGGTGACCCCCCGCTGACCGCTCATCAGGTCGATCACCGGGTGCTCCGTGTGGTCGCAAAGCTCGGTGGAGTGGGCGTCTCCCATCCCCGCCACATGGCGGGCAAACTCCACCACCGCCATCTGCATCCCCAGGCAGATGCCGAAATAGGGGATGTTGTTCTCCCTTGCGTACCGAATGGCGGAGATCATCCCCTCCACCCCCCGCTCCCCAAACCCGCCGGGGACCAGGATCCCGTCGCAGCCCCCCAGCACCCGGGCGGCGTTGGCGTCGCTGACCTGCTCGGAGTCCACCCAGTCGATGTCCACCATCACGTCGTTCTCAATGCCCCCGTGGTGGAGGGCCTCCGCCACCGACAGATAGGCGTCGTGAAGCTGCATATACTTGCCCACCATGGCGATCCTCACCCGCTTCCGGGCGGTCTTGGCCCGCTCCACCGTGGAGCGCCACCGGGCCAGGTCCGGCTCCCGGTCCTCCAGCCCCAGCCGCTTGCA
>CATKDV010000172.1:0-3340 GCA_949746985.1 uncultured Eubacteriales bacterium
ATGATAAAATACCCCTTGACAAAAAGGCAAGGGGGGAAAGAAGTGACAAGAGAGGAAGCCTTTGAATTCCTGGACCGCACCGCCCGGGGCATTGCGGAGATGTTCGGCCCCGCCTGCGAGACCCTGGTCCAGGACATGGGGGACGTGAACCACCCCATCCTCTCCATCTATAACGGCCAGGTCTCCGGCCGGGAGGTGGGGTCCACCCAGGATATCCTGGGCTCGGACAAGGTGCTGGACGCCGCCACATTGTCCAACGATTTTGTGAACCTTTACGCCACCACCCCCTCGGGCTCCCAGGTGAAGTCCTCCACCTTCCACCTGCGGGGGGACGACTTTGACCTTGCGTTGGGCATTGACTTTGACTTCACCTCCCTGGCCTACGCCAACCGGACCCTCATGGGGCTTATGAGCGCCGACGCCGACCTCCAGAGCGCCCTGTGGAGCGGGGGGGCGGGACAGCTCTATCAGATCTTTGAGGAGTGCCTCACCGCCCTGGGCAAGCCCATTGAGGGCCTGGGCAAAAAGGACCGGATGCGCCTTGTGGCCCTTATGGACCAGAAGAACGCCTTCTCCTTCCGCAAGTCGGTGCCCTTTGTGGCCTCCCGGCTGAAGGTGTCCCGGTATACCGTGTACAAATATTTGGATGAGCTGGCCGCCGAGAAGGCCGCCGCCCGGAAAGAGTGATTTTTATGCCAATCAAAGAGCAGATCGACGCCTATTTCGACGCCCCCGCCCGCCGGAAAGAGCTGGTGGAGGCGGTCTCCCGCCTGGTGGCGGTGAAGAGCGTGAAGGGGGAGCCCACTCCGGACGCCCCCTTCGGCCCCGGCCCCAAAGCCGCCCTGGAGGAGGGCTTGAAGCTCTGCGCCGAGCTGGGCTTCACCGTCCGAAACTACGATAACTATGTGGGCCTTGCCGACCTGAGCGACAAGGAGACCCAGCTCCACATCCTGGGCCACCTGGACGTGGTGGGGGAGGGCACCGGCTGGGATACCGACCCCTACACCTGCGTGGAGAAGGACGGCGTCCTCTACGGCCGGGGCGTATCCGACGACAAAGGCCCTGTCTGCGCCGCCCTCTTCGCCATGAAGTGCGTCAAAGACCTGGGCCTGCCCCTGGGCAAAAACGTCCGGCTCATCCTGGGCACCGACGAGGAGTCAGGCTCGGCGGACATCGCCTACTACTATGCCCGGGAGCCTTATGCCCCCCAGGCCTTCACCCCCGACGCGGATTTCCCCGTCATCAACATTGAGAAGGGCCACTACCACCCGGACTTTGGGGCCCAGTGGGCCCCGGAGACGGCGCGGCCCCGGGTGACCGCCCTGAACGGCGGCTTCCGGCAGAACGTGGTGCCCCCTGAGGCCCAGGCCCAGGTGCTGGGCCTGACCGCCGGGGACGTAAAGCCCCTGTGCGGGGCGGTGGAGAGCAAGTCGGGAGCGGTCTTTACCCTCACCGATACAGCGGAGGGCGTGAGCGTCCACTGCGCTGGGAAAAACGCCCACGCCGCCAGCCCTGACGACGGCGTCAACGCCATCTCCGCCCTGCTGGAGGTCCTCTCCGCCCTTCCCCTGGCCGACTGTCCCTCCACCCGGGCCGTCCGGGCCATGGGGTCCCTCTTCCCCTTCGGGGACACTCGGGGGAAGGCCCTGGGCATCGCCCAGTCCGATCCGGAGAGCGGGGAGCTGACCCTGAACCTGGCCCTCATGACCCTCACGGAGACGGGCTTTACCGCCAAGTTTGACGCCCGGGTGCCCATCTGCGCCACCAAAGAAAACTGCGCCAGGGCCTGCGAGAGGGCGCTGGCCGCCCACGGCATCGCCGTCACCGGGGATGGGGAGATGACCCATGTCCACGTGGTGGAGGCCGACTCCCCTCTGGTGAAGACCCTTCTGGACTGCTATGAGGCCTACACCGGCCAGACCGGCTCCAAGCCCATCGCCATCGGCGGCGGCACCTATGTCCACGACATCCCCGGCGGGGTGGCCTTTGGCTGTGATTTCCCCGGCTTTGACCCCAAGATGCACTCGGCCAACGAGCAGGCCAGCGTAGATAACCTTCTGAAGTCCGCCAAGATTTTTGCCCTGGCCATTGCGAAACTTTGCCAGTAAAAGAGAACACCCAGCGAAGGAGAATAAAACGATGAGACGACCTGGAAAAAGAGGAGGAGCCCTGCTCCTGGCCCTTACCCTGCTCCTGGGGCTGACCGCCTGCGGGGGAGAGGCCTCTGAGACCAAGGGTTTTACCGCCCACGACGCGGAGGTCTACGTGGACGGACTGATCAAAGAGAACTATCTGGGCCAGGCGGATGAGGAGTACCTGGAACTGGTGGATATCCGCCAGGAGGATGTGGAGAGCCTGTACGAGAGCGTTCTGGAGATGGATGTGGAGTATTTTCTCTATATGTACGATATCGACCACCCCACCGAGGAGCTGCGGAAAGAGCTCAAGGAGCTTTACCGGGAGATCTACCAGTACACCAAGTACGACATTGTCTCCGCCGCCCAGCAGGAGGACGGTTCCTTTTCCGTGAAGCTGAACGTCTACCCCATCGACGTGGCCCAGACGGTGAACGAGGCCATGAACGACGCCACCAAGAAGTTCTATGAAAAATATCCCCTGGATGAGATCAACACCATGCGGGACAGCGAGTATGAGGCCATGGATCAGGAGTGGGCGAAGCTGATCCTGGATCTTTACAAAGACGCCATGAAGGAGATCGGCAACATGACCGAAAAATCTCTGGCGGTCCAGGTAGAGCAGGACAGCGAGGGACTGTACACCATCAATAGTGAGGATTTTGGCCGTCTTGACGCCCTCATTATCGACTACACCAACATGGCAGGCAGCGATTAAAGAAAAAAGGAAGATGCTTCCCAAGAAGCATCTTCCTTTTTTAGCTATGTATCTTTTCCAGGCTGATGACGGAGATCTCATAAGCCGTCCGCTCCTCCTCCCGGTCCCCCAGCACCTTCCGATAGGTCCGGCTCTGGAGCCGTCCGGTGAGGCTTACCGTGTCCCCCACCTCCAGCTCTCCGCAGGTCCGGGCCAAGGACCCCCAGGTGATGCAGGGCAGATAGTCCGCCCGCCCGTACCGGCGGTTCACCGCCAGCAGCAGGTCGCAGATCTCCCGCCCCAGAGGGGTCCGGCGGAGATTGGGCGCCTTGCACAGCACCCCGGTAAGCTCCAGACGGTTGTCGCTGCCCCCCTCCGCCGGCTCCAGGACCTTGGCAAAGAAAGTGATGACCAGCCGGGAGCCCACCCCCGAGCGGTTGTTGAAGGAGCGGACCTCCCCCGCCGCCCGGTAGACCTGACCAGGGACCACAGGGCAGGCTGCCAGCAG
>CATKDV010000173.1:0-9822 GCA_949746985.1 uncultured Eubacteriales bacterium
CCCACCTTCTTGCCCAGCTCCGTCAGGGTATCGGCCTTCCAACCCTGGCCGGCGTCAATGGCATTCTGCATCTCGGTCTTGATGGTGGTGAAGGGCACACAGGCGCGGTCCCGATAGCCCACCATGGAGTCCCGGACCTCCTGGCTGATGAGGGACTTGCATCCGCCCTCCTCCATCAGATCCAGGTCGCGCTGGGAGAAGATGGCATAGGCCTCACCCACCGTGTTCAGCGCGGCGGCGCCCTTGGCCAGCGGATCGGAGGCGCCGAACTCCTCATTGTAGAAGCGCTCCCCGTTGGTGTTGAGCTGAAGCAGGCCGGAATAGTTGATGTTCTTCATATAGCCGGCGTAGAAATCCACCACATCATTGGAGCAGAACTCGGCCAGATGGGGGTCCAGGTTCTGGGGGTGGCCCGCGCCTACGGCCTGAGCCATCAGCATACCGTCGCCCTCACAGGTGGACAGGCCGTTGAGGTAATATGTATTGTGGAAGTACTGGTCCAGCAGCTCCGGGCTGCCGGCAAAACCGCCGGTGGCCAGAACGACCTGGTTGGCGTGGACCACCACCTCGGTGCCGTCGGTCTTCCTGGCCTTCACGCCCACAACGGCGCCGCTGGCGTCGGTGATAAGCTCATAGGCCCGGGAGGAGAGGAGCAGCTTGCCGCCCCCGGGCAGGAAGAAATCATCATAGAGGACCTGGTACTTCTTGGTGCCCTTGCCGGTATCCAGACCGTTCTTGCCCTTCATGCCCACCTTTCCAAAGCCGGGGTCATCGGTCTGGTCCCACATGGTCTGGAGCCAGTCGGCGGTCTCGCCGGCCCGGTCCAGGAAGGCCCGGACCACAGTGGAGTCGGCGGTCCAGTGGCTGTAATCCATCAGCTCGTCAAAGAAGACGCCGGGATCGGTGATCAGGCTCTTGTCGTCGATAATAGTCTCCAGATACTTGGAGCCAGGGGTAAAGGCGCCGGTGGAGCAAACGCTCTCGCCGCCGACCTTGGCGGTCTTCTCCACAACGATGACGTTCAGTCCCGCCTGCTGGAGGGTCAGGGCGGCGGTGGTCCCGCAGCCGCCTGCGCCCACCACGGCCACGTCACAGGTGTACTCCTCCGTGGCGGTGCTGCGGGGGGCGGCCTTCATAAAGCCGGTGATGTTGGCCCCGGCGGCCTCAAGGGCCTGCTGCACGCCGGAGAGGATGGCCTGGCTGGTCAGGGTGCAGCCGGCAACCGCGTCCACCGCGATGGACTGCTGCTCCACGATGGCCTTGGGCAGCTGCTCCATGGGGATCTCAATAAAGCCCGGGGTATCGTCGCAGGAATCCACAGTGACCGACAGGATCTTGGTCTCGTCCACCTTCACGGTGACCGTGGTGGGAGAGATCACCTTAGGAGAGCCGAAACGGCCGCCCTCAATGGTGCCCTCCTTCCACTTGCCATAGGCCGCGCCGGTGTATGTACCGGGGGTCATGTGCTGCTCGATCTCCACCGCCTTGGCCTCCAGGGCAGCGCCGCTGGCGGCCAGGGCCTCCTTGGCGGCGGCGAGGATGGCGCCGCTGGTGACGGTAGCGCCGGAGATCCCATCCACCGCAATGGAGTTCGCGGCCATCATGGTGCCGGGCATCAGCTCCACAGCCCGGCTGCCGATCCCGGCCGTCTCCTTATCCCCCGCCACCTTCACATCGGCCAGCGCGCCGTCAGCCAGGGTCAAGCTGACGGTCACATCGCCTCCAAAGCCCTTGGCGGTGGCGGTAAAGGTACCGGACTTGGCTTCGCCGGAAACAGGAACGGTGATATCGCCGGCCAGCTTGACGGTACCCGGATCATTCTTGTCCCACTCCACCTCGATGCCCAGCAGCTCGCACAGATAACGCACCGGGGCGTAGGTGACGCCCTGGGAGGCAAAGACTCCGGCGGCTGCGCCGTTGGCTCCGGTGGGAGTGACCTGCTGGCCGTTAACGGTCAGGTTCATGGGCGTGACAGAGATGGTCTGCTCCACCCCGGCCGCCATGGCGACCGTCCCCGCGACCATCGCCAGCGCCATTGCAAATGCGGTGATCCTTTTTTTCATATTCTTCTCTCCTTTTTCTTTTTTGGTGAATTCTCTCACCCCCAAAATTGTACAACCTAAAGCGGCTTTAGATACAAGACAAAATTTTCACAAAACAGCAAAAGAGCCGGCGAAACCCTTCGCCGGCTCTTTCCTCATTCCTCAATAAGCAGCCAGTATTCATAATAGACCGCCTTGGGATACCTCTGGTCGCGGCAGCGGTCCTCCCCCGTCTTGGCCAGACACCGGCCCACCGCTCCGCTCAGGGTCAGCCCCCGTTCCTGCGCGTAGGCCAGCGCATACCCCAAAAAGTCCTCCGTAGTGATGGGATACCGGTCCAGGGCCGTGACGGTATGGACCGCCCGTCGCCCTCCCGGCGTTTCCACAGTGTGCGGCCCCCGGGGCATCCCCAGCCTTTGGGCCATCTTCTCCTCAATGCAGAACCCGCTCTTCCGGGGCCGCTCCTCCTGGCGGGCGCGGAGCTTCTCCCCATCAATGGCCGAGGCGGCGTAGACCCAGGGCAGAAACCGCATCCATTCCTGGACCTCGTCCTGGATGGTGGGAGACAGGTCCACATCCTGCCCCTCCTGGTCCATCAGCAGCCACAGCCGGGGCATCTCCGTCACCTCACAGCGGTGAAACAGCCGGGAGATCTGTTCCAGGTCCCCCCGGTGTTGCCCAAGGGCCTCCTTCCGCCGCTCCAGAAACTCCAGCTTCCGTTGGATCTCCGCCTCCTTCTCCGCCGCCATGGCCTCCAGCTCCTCCACGCTCTGGTAGGAGAACAGGGTCAATGTCTCCTCCAGGCTGTACCCCAGATCATGGTATCGCCGGATACTGTACAGGTCCTTGAACCGGCTGGCCTGATAGCGCCGCTCTCCGCTTTCCGGCGGATGGTCCGGAGCCAGCAGCCCGTTCCCCTCATAGAACCGCAGGGCCTGGGGCGTGATCCCAAACCGTTTGGCCAGGGTCCCGATCTTATGATACATCCCTTACAGCTCCCACTCTTCCTGGTCGGTGTGGAGCAGCTCATGGGCCTTGTGGGACAGGGGCGCGCCCAGATAGCTCCTGTAAAGCTCCCCCACCGCCGGGTTCTCGTGGGAGAAGCGCAGGTCATAGACCCGGTCCAGGGCGTAGAGCCGCTCTCCCCGCTCCCCGGCCAGCTCCTGCCCGTCGCAGACGGGCTGTCCTCCGCCCCCGGCGCAGCCGCCGGGGCAGGCCATGATCTCCACAAAGTCGTAGGAGACCTCCCCCCTCTTCAGCGCCTCCACAAGCCGCCTGGCGTTTCCAAGCCCGCTGGCCACCGCCACCTTCAGCTTTCTGTCCCGGATCTGGAAGGAGGCCTCCTTCCACCCGTCCAGCCCCCGCACCTCAGAGAAGGCGTCGGCGTCGGGATTCTTGCCCGTCAGCAGATAGTAGGCGCTGCGCAGGGCCGCCTCCATCACTCCTCCGGTGGCGCCGAAGATGACCCCCGCGCCGGTGGCGGTGCCCAGGGGCCGGTCGAACTCCTCCTCCGGGAGGGCCGCCACATCCACATGCCGCAGCAGCCGCCCCAGCTCCCGGGTGGTGATCACCACGTCCACATCCTTTGCCGCCGCGTCGTTCACCGCCGCAACGTCGCACTCGTACTTCTTGGCGGTGCAGGGCATGATGGACACACAGAAGATCCTCTCCGGCTCCACTCCCAGCAGCTTGGCATAGTAGCTCTTGGCCACCGCGCCGAACATCTGCTGGGGGCTCTTGGCGGTGGAGAGCCTCCCCACCAGCTCAGGGTACTCCAGCTTCAAAAACCGCACCCAGCCGGGACAGCAGGAGGTGAACATGGGTCCCTCCTTCCCTTCCTTCAGGTGCTCGATAAGCTCGCTCCCCTCCTCCATAATGGTGAGGTCGGCGGAGAAATCGGTGTCAAATACATAGTCCACCCCCAGGGACCGGACAGCGGCCACCATCCGCTTCTCCGTGGCCTCCTCGGCGGAGAGCCCCACCGCGTCTCCCCAGGCGCTCCGCACCGCGGGAGCCACCTGGACCACCACGATCTTCTCGGGGTCCGCGATGGCCTCCCGGACCTTCCGGGTGTCGTCCCGGACGGTGAGGGCCCCCACCGGGCAGTGGGTGATACACTGGCCGCACAGGGCACAGTTCACATCCCGGATGCTCTTTCCCCCGGCCACCTCCACCCGGGCGTGCTTGCCCGTGCCCGTCAGGGACCATACCCCCAGGGACTGGATCTTCTCGCACACGTTGACGCACCGCAGGCACTGGATACACCGGGACCCGTCCCGGATCAGGGGGAAGGTCCTGTCCCACTTGCTGGGGAAGGGCCGCTTCTCAAAGGGTTCCTCCTGCAGATTCAGGTCCAGGGCCACCTTTTGCAGCTTGCAGCTGCCGTTTCTCATGCAGGTGGTGCAGGACACGTTGTGCTGGCTGAGGATCAGCTGCACGTTGGTCCTTCTGGCGTCCAGCACCCGGGGGGTGGCGGTGTGGACCGCCATGCCCTCCTCGGCCACCGTGGCGCAGGCGGCGCTGAGCCGGTCCTGCCCCTCGATCTCCACCACGCACACCCGGCAGGCTCCCACCTCGTTCAGGTCCTTCCAGTAGCACAGGGTGGGGATGTCGATACCCGCCTGTCTGGCGGCCTCCAGAATGGTGGTTCCCTTCTCCACCGCCACCGGGCGGCCGTCAATGGTCAGCTTTACCATTTCTTATCCCTCCCTCCCCGGAACGAACCCATTCCGTGGTGATCGCAGCGCAGGCACCGGGAGCACTCCTGGTAGGCCTCCTGCTCGGTCATGCATATCTCCATCAGCTCAAAATCGTCCTTTCTCTCCCCGGCGCTCCGCTCGGACATGTTGATCCGCCCGCAGGGTCCCATGGCGGTCCGGGGGGCGGCGGGGATGGCCACCGGCCGCTCCAGCACATGGTGGAAGCCTAAGTAAGCGTCGATGTTGGCCGCGGCGGTCTTCCCCGCCTCCACCGCCCGGATGACGGTGGAGGGGCCGCTCACCGCGTCGCCCCCGGCGAAGACGGCCTCGCTGCCAAACACGGCGCAGCCCGCGTCGCTCTTGAGATTGTTCCGGTTCACCGGAAGCCCCCGCTCGGCAAAGGTGGCGCTGTCCACCACCTGTCCGATGGCGGCCACGATCACGTCGCACTCCAGCCGGACCTCCTCCCGGTCCGCCTTCACAGGCCGGGGCCGGCCCCGGTCATAGGCCCCGGGAAGCTGGGGCTGGACGATGAGGGCGGCCACGTTGCCGTTCTCATCCTTCTCCACCCGGACAGGGGCCATCATGGTCACCATCTCGCAGCTCTCGGCGATGGCCCCCTCCACCTCCTCGGGAAGGGCGGTCATATCCTTCTGCCTGCGGCGGTAGACGCACTTGACTTCCTTGGCCCCCAGGCGCATGGCGGTCCGGGTGCAGTCCATGGCCACGTTGCCGCCGCCCACCACCACGACCCGCTTGCCCCGGAGGTCCAGCTTCTCCTCATCCCCCATGGCCCGCAGCAGCTCCACAGCGGAGAGCACGTTCCCCGCCTCCTCCCCGGGAACCCCCAGGCTGTTGGCCGCGTGGGCGCCGATGGCGATGTATACCGCATCAAACTCCTTCCGGAGCTCCTCATACTTCTCTCCCGTGATGGAGACCCCGGTCCTGGCCTCCACCCCAGTGCCCAGAATGGCGTCGATGTCGGCGCTCAAGTAGGATTCCGGCAGACGGTAGCGGGGGATACCGTAGCGCATCATGCCCCCCAGCTTTTTCCTCTGTTCAAACACCGTGACCTGATGGCCCATCAGCTGCAGATAGTAGGCCGCCGTCAGCCCGGAGGGGCCGCCCCCCACCACCGCCACCTTCTTTCCCGTGGCGGGCATAGGCTCCGGGGTGGGCACCGCCCCGGCGTTATCAATGGCCATACGCTTGATGCCCCGGATGTTCACCGCGTCGTCCACCATGTTCCTCCGGCACACATTCTCACAGGGGTGCTCGCACACCAGGGCGCAGGCCGCGGGGAAGGGGTTGTCGTACCGGATGACCCGCACCGCGTCGGCGTACCGCTTCTCCTTCACCAGGGCGATGTACTCCGGAATGTCCACATGGGCGGGACACCCCAGCTTGCAGGGCACCGGCACAAAGGTGGCGGTACAGTGGTTGGAGTGGATGTGGGCCAGAAAATCCTCCCGGAAGGACTGCAGACTGTCCAGCATACTCCCCGCCGCCTCGTAGCCGATGGCGCAGTCGGCGCTGTCCCGGATCGTCCGGGCCAGCCGCTCCAGAGTGTCCAGGTCCTCCATCTCTCCCCTGCCCTCCAGGATGCGGCCCAGGATCAAAGACATCTGGTTCAGTCCCACCCGGCAAGGCACGCACTTGCCGCAGCTCTGGGACACACATAGGGTCAAAAAGGCGGCGCTCTGCTCCACCGGGCAGTTGCCCGCCGGAGCCACCGCCCCCCGCCGGGCCAGGTCGGCGTACATGCTGCTGACCTTCCTCTCCGCCCCGGAGGGGTGGATGATCTCGATCCGATTCATTCCCGCTCACTCCTTCACAGTCTTTTCCGTTATTGTTAATTTTCTAACGTTACTCTATCATACCACATTTTTCGTCCTCTGCCCACCCCCAATTTTTCTCTTTTCTTTTTCCGCGCCCTTCCCCCGCCGTGGGCGCCGCTCCCCATCCCTCACAGCTTTTCGCCTTTTCCATTTTACCTTACCAATATCCCCTCCGCCGCCAGCACCGTCAAACAGCAGCACACCGCCACCGGGAACAGCCCCGCTCCCCTCCAGGCCAGGACCACTCCCACCAGCAGCGCCAGGGCTCCCGCCACAGGGACCTGCGTGGCCTCCACAATGGCGGGGAAGGTCATCACCGCCAGGGTCACATAGGGTACATAGTGGAGAAAGGAACGGATAAAGGGGCTTTTGATCTGCCCCCGGATCAAAGTCAGGGGCAGCACCCGGACGGCGAAGCTCACCAGGGACATCACAGCGATATAGATATATACGTTACCCCCCATGGTTTTCTTCCTCCTTCACCGGAAATACCGCAGCGGCTCCTCCCGCCAGCAGCAGGGTCAGCAGAATGACCTGGGTCCCTCCAGTAAGCCACTCCAACCGGAACGCTCCCGCCGCCTTCCCCAGGGCAAAGCTGCACAGGAAGCTGAGAAGCACCAGCGCTCCCACCACCTTATCCTTTCGGGCAGGCGGGATGATGATGGCAAGAAACATCCCATACAGAGCCACGCTGAGGGCGGAGACCACCCGCAGGGGCAAAATGTTCCCGGCAACGATCCCCAGGGCCGTACCCGCGGCCCAGCTGGGGATGGACACCAGCATGGCCCCGTAAGTATAGAGGGGCTCCACCGCCCCAGGCCGGGCCATCGTCACGCCAAAGATCTCGTCGGTGATCCCAAACCCCACCCCGATCCGGTGCCACAGGGAGGTTTCCGGCGCGAACTTCTGGCTCAAAGCGCAGCTCATCAGCAGATACCGGGCGTTGGTGATAAGGATGGTGAGGGCCAGCTCCCAGTAGGGGGCCATGGCGGCAATGGCGGTAATGCCCGCGTACTCCCCGGCGGAGGCGTGGTTGAGAATGCTGATCACAAACCCCTGTCCAGGGGTAAGCCCCGCGTTCCGTCCCGCGATCCCCAGGGAGAAGGCCACGGCAAAGTAGCCAAGGGCAATGGGCACCCCGTCCCGCATCCCCTCTCTCCAGGCTCTCCGCCTCAACTGTGGTTCCATCTCCATCGCTTCCTCTCCCTTGATCATAAGCCATCCCCCCACCCCGCACGCTCGCCCGTCATTTCGAACCAGCGCTCACACAGGTAAGAAAGCTGTGCCTTATGCCCTTGTGGTATCCCCTTTTCCCGGCCTACCCGGCCGGGGGCCTATTTCTTGGCTTTCCCAGCCGGGGCCACAGCCCAGCCGTTGGCGGCTTTGCCGCTTACGGCTGGGGCGTACCCCTTGCGGGTAAAACCGCTTTAGAAGCGGTTCTGGCCTCCGAATCTTTAAGGGCATAAGACCAGTGGGAAAATATAGGGGCTACGATACAACCGTAAAGAGCCCCGATCTTAATAGGCTATCCCTCGAATGCAAGCCCTATGGTTACGCCCATGATTGCCCGGCGGCTCCCTCAGGGCGACCCGTGCTCCCTCTTGCGCCGCTGCCGCTGAAGGGATCGTAACCTTTACGATTTTTTGTTGAGATTCACGCCGCCTGGGCGGGTGGTTCCTATGGGGCAGACGGATTTGGGACCCGCCCCCGGCCCTCCGTCACCTCAACCACCATCAAAACCTCCCCCGCCACGGTGAACTTGACCTCCATCCCGGCAAAGGACATCCCGTAGACCCGCTGGGGGTCGTCCTGATAGTGGGGCCGGGGATCCCAGGAGAGCACTCCCCGCAGGGCCTCCCGCCGCTCCGGGGGGATCCGCCCCTCCACTTCCGGGGGGATCTCCACCCGCAGCCGCCCCTCCGGCGGGGTGGCGAAGCCCTCCCTCGCCTCGGGCCGGCAGTCGGCGTAGGGTACGTAGGGCTTGATATCATAGATGGGGGTGCCGTCCATCAGATCGGCGCCGGATACGTGGAGCACAGGCCCCTTTGGGGTGGATAACTCCACCCTCTCCAGCTTTACGCAGGAAAGGCCAAGGGGATTGGGGCGGAAGGGGGAACGGGTGGCGAATACCCCCAGCCGCTCATTCCCCCCCAGCCGGGGCGGCCGCACCGTGGGGGACCACCCCTCCCTCCGGTTGGCCGAAAAGCCCCAGATCAGCCACAGGTGGGAAAAGCCCTCCATCCCCCGGAGGGCGTCGGGGTTTCGGAACTCGGGCTCAAAGACCACCGTGGAGCGCAGCTCCTCCACCAGCCCGCTCTGCCGGGGAATGCCGAACTTGGAGGGGAACTGGCTTTCCATCCGGGCGATGACCTTCAGTTGCGTTCTGTCCTCCATGCTCCCCCTCCTCAAAGCGCCATCACCAACGTTCCCGCGGCAAGCAGGATACAGCCGGTCAGGGATCTGGCGGTAAATTTCTCATGCAGAAACACAAAGGCCAAAGCCAGGGTGATGACCACGCTGAGCTTGTCGATGGGGACCACCTTGGATACCTCCCCCATCTGCAGGGCCTTATAGTAGCACAGCCAGGAGGCTCCTGTGGCGATCCCGGACAGGATGAGGAACAGCCAGCTTTTCCTGTCGATCTGTCCCAGCCCTGTCTGGGCATGGGTCAGAAACACCATCCCCCAGGCCATCACCAGCACCACAGCGGTGCGGATGGCGGTGGCCAGGTTGGAGTTGACCCCCTCTATGCCCACCTTGGCCAGAATAGAGGTGAGGGCGGCAAACACAGCGGACAGCAGGGCAAAAAGAAGCCACATGGCAGGCTCATCCTCTCTCCGTCTCATTTCCTTTGGAAGATACCACAAATCATACCACAACCCGTTCCCGAACACAAGCGGCCTGCTCCCCGGCGAAATTTTTTATTTTTTGTTTCCCTTTTCCCCCAGCGTTGATATAATGAAGGCGCCAATATTCAAAAAGGGAGGTTATTTTATGAGCACTCACATCAGCGCCAAGCCGGGGGAGATCGCGGAGAAGATCCTGATTCAAGCGCCTGGCACCAAAGTGGCACCAACCCCCGGCAAGGATGAAAAGGTCGGATAAAAGAAAAATCCCTCAAGCCTTGCGGCTCAAGGGATTTTTTGGAGCTGCTACCCAGATTTGAACTGGGGACCTCATCCTTACCAAGGATGCGCTCTACCGACTGAGCTATAGCAGCATGTCGGACGCGATTGCGCCCAA
>CATKDV010000174.1:0-4598 GCA_949746985.1 uncultured Eubacteriales bacterium
ATATAGATCATGGGGATGGTCTCCCCCGACTCGTTCACCAGCCGGAGCCGTCCCCCCGTGGTCTTGGTGACGATCACATTCCGCACCTGACAGCCGGGCAGGATATGGAAGGAATTTTCCCCACAGCCCCGGAGAATAATATCCCCTCTCACCGTCACCTTGTCCAGATACACGTCGCCCTCCGCCACGCCGTCGGCTATGATGAGGTCGCCCTCAATGGTCATGTCCTGCAGGGTCACATTTCCGGCGTTGACAATGAGATTGCTCTTGCAGTCCTCGGAATAGGTCCCATCGGTATTTACAAAGCCAGCCATCCGGTCCAGAACGGTGATCACCTCCGCCCGGGTAACGGGGTCCCCGGGCCGCAGGTTCCCGTTCTTGTCCCCCGCCACATATCCGGCCTCTTTCATAGAGGCGATATAGCCCTCGGCCCAGCTTGCAGCGGCGCTGTCATCGGCAAAGCCGGGGGCCTTTTCGCTCTCCTCCAGCCCCAGGACCCGGGCCAGAGCAACAAATGCCTCCTGCCGGGTGACCGGGGCATTCGGATCCATCCGCCCGTCTCCGTCTCCGGTCAAAATGCCCTCGCCCGCCAAATGCAGGATGCTATCCGCGCACCACTTGCCCTCCGGCAGATCGGAATAGGTGTTCTCCGCCTTGTTTCGATACCCCATGACCCGGTCCAGCACCACGGCCAGCTCCCCCCGGGTAATGGCGCCGTCCGGCCGAAAGATCCCGTTCGGATAGCCCTTCAACACCCCATATCCGCTCCACGCCTCAATGGCCTCCTGGGCGTAATGGCCCCGCGTATCAGAATAGCCCGCTGCCTCTGCCCCCGCCGGGAGAACCAATACACAGAGAATCCCCAATGCCATCACCAGGGCTGCCAAAGTCTTCTTTCTCATGTTCTTGCTTCCCTTCCATGCAGTTTTAAGACCCTTCAAAAATGATGTAACTCTAATGGAACATCCCTTTTCCCTCATTTTCTTCTCTATATGTGGATGATTTTAGCACTTCTTGTTTTTGTTTTCAAGAGGGTATTGGCAATAATCTCACCTTTCCAAATATCCCTGCGCACCGTGTGCGCCCACCGCCCGTTTTTTCCCAAAAACCCCTTGCAATGGAAGCCGTTCCGTGGTATACTGTGTGCAGTAAGTTAAGGTCAGTATGGTAGAGTGAGGTTTTCCCCTCACTCTTTTTCATGGAAAAAGAGGTGGAGCGACCGCATGGCAAAGGTGACCGACACAGTGGAGGCCCTGGCCCGGCCCGTCGTAGAGGAAAAGGGCTGCAGTCTTTGGGACGTGGAGTATGTAAAGGAAGCCGGGGTCTGGTATCTCCGGCTCTATATCGACAAGCCCGGCGGCATATCCATCGACGACTGCGAGGCCGTCTCCCGCCCCGTCTCCGACCTTCTGGACCGGGCCGATCCCATCGAGGGCAGCTACACCTTCGAGGTGTCCTCCGCCGGGGCCGACCGGGCCCTGAAAAAGCCCGAACACTTTGCAGCCTTCCTGGGCAGCGAGGTGGAGGTGCGGCTCTACCGCCCCAAGGACGGACGCAAGGACTGGGTGGGGAAGCTCGCCGCCTTTGCCGACGGAAATGTGACCATCACCGCTCCCTCCGGGGAGCTCACATTTGAGAAAAAAGACATCGCCCAGACGCGTCTCTACGTCCGGGTCTGAAAGGAGAAGAAAGGCTATGCCGAGAAAAAATCAGGCCCCCCAGTCCCATGAACTGGACGTGGCCGAGTTCTTTACCGCCATCGACCTCATCGAGAAGGAGCGGGGCATCCCCAAAAGCTATATGCTGGAAAAGATCACCCTGGCCCTGGTGTCCGCCTACAAGAAGGACCACCCCGAGGCCGGGGACAACGTGATGGTGGACGCCAACGAGGAAAAGGGCACCGTGCGCATGTACCTGAAAAAGGATGTGGTGGAGACGGTGGACAATCCCGCCACCGAGATCTCTCTGGAGGAGGCCCAGGCCAAGCTGCCCAAAGCCATGCTGGGGGATGTGATCTCCTTTGAGATCAAGACCCGGGACTTTGGCCGCATCGCCGCCGGCACCGCCCGCCAGGTCATCATCCAGGGTATGCGGGAGGCGGAGCGGGGCATGATCTTCAGCGAGTTCTCCTCCAAGGAACATGAGATCGTCACCGGCCTTGTGACCCGCGTGGACCCCCGGACCGGCGGCGCCTCCCTGCGCATCACCTCGGGCAGCGAGTTTACTGAGGCCTACCTGGCCCCCGGCGAGCAGGTGAAGGGCGAAACCTATATGGAGGGTATGCGCATCAAGGTCTATGTGGTGGAGGTCCGCAACGCCACCCGCGGTCCCCAGGTGCTCATCTCCCGGACCCATCCCGGCCTTGTGAAGCGGCTTTTTGAGCTGGAGGTGCCCGAGATCTACGACGGCACTGTGGAGGTCAAATCCATCGCCCGGGAGGCGGGCAGCCGCACCAAGCTGGCAGTCTGGTCCGCCGATCCCAATGTGGATCCCATCGGCGCCTGCGTCGGCCCCAAGGGCCAGCGGGTAAATAATATCGTAGAGGAACTCAAAGGCGAAAAAGTGGATATTATCAAGTGGTCAGAGGACCCGGCCGAGTATGTCCACGCCGCCCTGGCCCCCGCCGACGTGATCTCGGTCACCACTGTAGGAGAGAAGGACTGCCGGGTCATCGTTCCCGACGACCAGCTCTCCCTGGCCATCGGCAAGGAGGGCCAGAACGCCCGCCTCGCCGCCCGCCTCACCGGCTTCAAGATCGACATCAAGCCCGCCTCCGCCCCCGAGGACGCAGACGAGGACGAGGACCTGATCGCGGAGGAAGAGGAATAAGGAAAAGTGAAAAAGCTGTCCCCTGCCGCGGCCAACGTCCGCTCATTGGAAATAGCCCGGCTGCGCCGGACGCTACAACGTTTCTCTTTTCATTTTTAACTTTCCACACTCTGAAAGGAGGCGGTCCACGTGCCGAAAAAGATCCCCGTCCGCCAATGCCTTGGCTGTCGGGAGCATAAGCCCAAGCCGGAACTCATCCGGGTGGTGCGCTCTCCTGAAGGAGAGGTCTCCCTGGACTTCCGGGGAAAAAAGCCCGGCCGTGGGGCCTATGTCTGCCCCGACCCGGAGTGCCTGAAAAAGGTCCGCAAGTCCCGCGCCCTGGAGCGCGCCTTCTCCGCCCCCCTCCCCGACGAGGTGTGGCAGGCGCTGGAGGAGCAGATGAAAGCGGGTGACGCCGATGGATAACGGCCTCATTGGCCTACTGGGCATCGCCCGGAAAGCGGGCAAGGCCGAAGTGGGGGAGGAGAGCGTCTCCGCCGCCGCCAAAGCCCACAAGGCCCGGGTCCTTCTCCTGGCCTCCGATGCCGGAGACCGCACCCGCCGCCACGCCGAAGCCCTGAGCGGAGAGGGCGGCTGCCCCCTCCTCCCCGTCCCCCTCGCCAAGGCCGAGCTGGGCGGGGCCGTGGGCCGCGGAAGCTGCGCCATCCTGGCCCTCACCGATATCGGGCTTGCCAACGCCGCCGTCAAAAAGCTGGAAGCCGTGGATCCGGAGATCCGCCAACGGCTGGACCACAAGGCGGAAAAGACCCTGCGCCGCCGCCGGGAGACCCGGCAGCGGGAACGGGCGGCCCAATCGGCGCGGCGTAAGCCCTGGGCCCCGCCGCCCCAAGAGAAAACACCGCAATGAAGCATGATATCGATATCAGGAAACGTTCAATCGACCGGGCTTGTTCCAATCAGAAAGGGGGAGACCCCTCTCCCCTTTTCTCATTGGTGCAGGCCCCCAGTAGGAGGTAGTTTATTTGCTTATCAAGTATACGACAAGCATGGTAGCCAAGGATTTCGGGATCAGCGCCAAAGAGGTCACAGAGATCCTGAACCGCTACTCCACCGCTCCCAAAAGCGCCGGCACAGCCCTGGATGAGCGTCAGCTCTCCCTCATCTTCGAGCATCTGACCCAGCACAACCAGGTAGAGAGCATCGAGAGCATCTTCGCCGACGTCTACCACGAACCCAAGGCCCCCGAGGCCCCCAAACCGGCGGAGGCCCCCAAGCCTGCCGCCCAGGAGAAGGCGGATGCCAAGGCCGAGCCCGCCGCCCCCAAAGCGGCGGCCCCCGCCCAGCCCCAGGCCGCCCCCCAGCCAAAGCCCCAGCAGCCCACCCTCCAGCGTCCCGCCACCCGGGTCCCCGAAAAGCGGGTGGTGGACACCCGGAAGGGCGGCGGGGTGAACCTGGACAAGTACGACGAGAAGCTGGAGCGCATCGCCTCGTCCAAGACCAAGCAGATGGACGCCGGCCGGGAGAAGTTCCGCAATCGGGGCGCCCAGCAGCGCCGTGCCAGCGGCTTCGGCGGCAACAAGCGCCGCCAGGAGGAGCAGGAGAAGATGCGTAAGCTCCAGCTGGAGATCGCCAAGAAGGCCCCCGTCACCGTGAAGATCCCCGACGAGATCGCCGTGAGCGAGCTGGCCTCCCGGATGAAGAAGACGGGCGCCGAGGTGGTCAAGACCCTCATGAAGAACGGGGTCATGGCCGCCATGAGCGACGTCATCGACTTCGACACCGCCGCCATCATCGCCGAGGAGATGGGCTGCAAGGTGGAGAAGGAGATC
>CATKDV010000175.1:0-4526 GCA_949746985.1 uncultured Eubacteriales bacterium
CAGGCTGGCCAAGCTGATGTTCAAGCAGGCAGTAGAGACGGACATGGGCCTGACCGCTCTGCTGGGGCACCTGAGCATCCATCCGGACTACCTGAAGAAGCTCCGGGCAGAGAGCGTAAAGAACGTGAAGGCTACCAATGGGCGGCTGACCTTTGAGAGCAAAGCTCAGGAACAGGATGATGAAGAATGGCAAGACTGATCGTCAAGAGTCCCTACATCAAGGGCGGCGGCAAGGGCGGCTACGCCAAGTACATCGCCACACGGGACGGCGTGGAGATGATAGAACAACGGCCTGACCGCTACATGAGGTATATGGCAGAGCGTCCCCGTTCCCACGGCCTGTTCGGTGACCAAGACACCGTTGATCTGCCCTCTGCCATCCGGGAGATCAACGAGTACTCCGGCAATATCTGGACACACATCATCTCTCTGAAGCGAGAGGATGCGGAGCGGCTGGGGTATGACCACGCACCTCAATGGAGGAACCTCCTCCGAGCGCACCGTAATGACATCGCCGCGGCGATGCACATCCCGCCCCAGGACTTCCACTGGTACGCCGCCTTCCATGATGAGGGCGACCACCCCCACGTCCACATGATGGCGTGGTCGGTGAAGCCGGGACAGGCGTATCTGAATACGGACGGTATTCAAAAAATCAAGTCTGCTCTCACCAACGATATTTTCCAACAGGAGATGCTCCATACCTACGAGCAAAAATCCGCATCCAGAGATGAACTGGTGCGGGAGAGCCGCAGGGCGATAAAAGCACTGACCCGGCAGATGCGGGAGGGAATCTGTGACAGCCCGGAGATGGAGCCGCTGATCCAGACGCTGGTGATGCAGTTAAACACAGTCACCGGCAAGAAAAAGTACGGCTATCTCCCCAAGAAGGTTAAGGAAACCGTGAACAAGGTCGTAGATGAGTTGGAAAAAATCCCGGTGGTGGATCAATGCTACCAGACTTGGTGGGAACTCCAATGTGAGATCGAGGACTACTACTCGGAGCGTCGGCGTGAACGCCCAAAGCTCTCTGAGCAAAAGGAGTTCCGCTCCATCCTGAATGCGGTCATTCAAGAGGCTGAGAATATTCGCCTGGGTGTGGTGACCTTTGAAGACAGAGAAATGAATGACGAGATGGAGGATGAGGAGTTGGCCGCTACGTCTCAAAGCCTCTGGCAGCTGGTCATGGCCTACCAAGAAGCCAAGGCCGTCCTCTACGATGAAGATGCCGGGTGGTCTGAACAGGAGGAGGCCGTCCACACTCTGGAATTGCTCTGGAATGAAGGGCTGACAGTGGCCGTACACCAACTGGGCAAGTGCTACCGGGACGGCTTGGGCGTGATCCCGGACGAGGAACAGGCAGAACGGTGGTTCCGACTGTCAGCGGAAGCTGGGAACGACTACTCCCAATATGCCCTTGGCAAGCTCCTCCAGGAACAGGGACGGATTACCGAAGCGATGGAGTGGTACGAGCAAGCTTCCATTCAAGGAAACCAGTACGCCGACTACCGGCTGGGAAAGCTGTATCTCACAGGTAAGGAAGTTCCAAAAGATGTAGCGGAGACGGTCAGACACCTGACCGCCTCCGCCGAAGCCGGAAACCAATACGCTCAGTACACCTTGGGCAAGCTCTACCTCATGGGCCAGGAGGTGCCTTTAGACCGAGAGGCTGCCCTCTACTGGTTCACCCAATCCGCAGAGCAAGGCAATGAGTACGCCCAATTCTTCCTGGACCGCTGGGGCACTATGGGTCCGCCCTCGGTGATGCTGTCCGTCACCCGGCTCCTCCACCGCATCGCCCAGACCTTCCGGGAGGCACCTCTGCCTCGTGACGCCACTACCATGCAGCCCCACATGGACCGCAAGCGGCTGGAGCAGTTCAGGGAGAAGAGGCTGGCCATGGGTCATCGGCTGGATGATCATGGAAGCCACGACTTTAGCATGGGCGGCATGAGTCTGTGAAAGGTCAAAATCTGATACGCCTAAACAATGAAAAAGGCGGAAGCAATTACCTCGCATAAACAAAGAGAAGGAGGTGCCAGGCCAATTGATAACTTTCTGATAACTCTGCTTGAATGGAATAGCTATTCCTCCATCCCCGTGGTATTGTGTGTAGCTACCAAAGGAGGCGCACAATATGACAAAAACGCTGAAAGATCTATATTATGGGAACCTTACCCTCTTTGACCACGCTATTCCCAGCGGATCTCCCATACGTAAGCTGAGCGCGCATCTTACCCAGTGCGAAACAAAGTTAAAGGAGCAGCTTAGCCCAGAGGAGAAAGCATTACTGGAAGATATCCTGAAGACTCAGCAGGATATGGACGGCGTGACCGCCGAAGAAAATTTCATTCTGGGCTTTCGCCTGGGCGTCCAGCTCATGGCGGAATGCCTGACCGGAGAGGAGGAATCCTAATGGCCAAACGCAGACCCTCTGGGGATGGAATGGTGCGAAAGCGGAGCGATGGCCGCTGGGAAGGTCGTATCGTGGTGGGTCACAAGGAAAACGGCGACCCTATCTTCCGCTACATATCCGCCAGGAGCCAAAAGGAACTGACGGACAAGCTGCGCCGCAATATAGAGGAATATCAAACGGTGGAACTGACAGAGGACAGCTGCATGACCTTGGGCGAGTGGCTGGACCGCTGGCTGGAGGAGTACATGGCCCCGACCATCCGGGAATCTTCACTGAAAGGTTACCGTGTGTATATTGAAAAACATATTAAGCCCCGGCTGGGAGACAAAAAGATCAGCAAAATCACGGCGGATGATGTTCGTCAGATGTATAAAGAACTACAAGAGGAAGGGCGGCAGGTAGAGCACCCGGAATATGGATACCGACTCTCCGGCTCCACTATCCGCAGGATCCATGGCGTGTTCCATCAGGCTATGGACGCCGCAGCTAAAGAAGGACTTATCGCCCGGAATCCCACCGAGGGAATCACCCTTCCCAAGAAAAATCCACCTATGATGAAGATCCTGAATAATGAGCAGTTGGAACGGTTTATGGAGGAGATCAAACAGGATGAAGTCTGGCACGAATTCTTCTACACTGAACTGACCACCGGTCTCCGCCGGGGTGAGATCTGCGGCCTTATGTGGTCTGACTTCGATGAGAAAAAAGGAACCCTGTCCATTCGCCGGACAGTTCATATGCAAGCGGGCGGGAACCTGACGATGGGAGAAACCAAGACCGGAAAGGGGCGACGAGTCATCACTCTGCCGCCCAGTACGGCCCAGCTCCTGACAGAGAGGAAAAAGAAATCCTACTCCCAGTGGATATTTCCTAACTCCCTCCACCCGGAGCGGCCCACTCACCCCAATGGGGCCTATTCACACCTGAAGCGTCTCCTTAAGCGGGCAGGACTACCCAACATCCGCTTCCACGACCTACGCCATACCTTTGCCACCCACGCCCTAACCAGCGGCGTGGATGCCAAGACCCTGTCGGGTATCCTGGGCCATACCCAGGCCAGCTTTACCTTGGACACCTATACTCATGTCACCGGGGATATGCACCGGCGGGCGGCGGAGATCGTAGGCGGTTTCATGCCGGAAATCATGGTGAGGGGGTGAGGGTATGGCAAAGAGGCGCAAGAACGGCGAGGGTACTCTCCGGCACCGGACAGATGGCCGCTGGGAGGGCCGTATCGTGATCGGCTACGATAAGGATGGCAACCCTAAGACCAAGAGCGTGCTGGCAAAAACAAAGGTGGAGTGTGTGGAGAAGCTGGAAAAGCTGAAGGCAGCCGACAATACCAAACGGCCCGTCAAGGTAAAAGCGGACATGCCATTTGGGGATTGGCTGGACTGCTGGTATCAGAACCACGCCAAACCCGGCCTTCGCCCCACAACCTGCCAGAGCTATGAAAACTGGCTTTACTACCACCTGATTCCCGGCGTAGGCCATATCCCGTTGAACAAACTGACCCAGTCCGACCTCCAGCAATTCTTCACCGATATGAAGAAAAACGGTAGGCAGACCCATGTGGAAACCAAAGGAACTGCCATGTCTGACCGTTCGGTGCGAAGCTGCTATGCCGTCTGCCGCATGGCGCTGGATCAAGCGGTTCAGGAGAACCTCATCCGCAAGAACCCCGCAGAGGGGTGCAAACTCCCGCCCCTGAAAGGGAGGGAGATGCAGGTGCTGACCAAAGAGGAGATGCAGCGATTCTTGATCCAAGCCAAAGAGGAAGGAATGTATGAGCTATTCCTCCTGGAACTGACCACCGGCTTACGGCGGGGAGAACTGTTGGGACTTCAATGGGACGACCTGGATATGGAGAGTGGAACTCTAAAAATCGATAGACAGGTGTACCCGGTCAAGGGTAAGCTCATCATCAATGAGCCCAAAACGAAAGCGGCGGTCAGGACTATCATCCTGCCGCCGCCTATGCTGGAAGTGTTGAAAGAGTATAAAGAACAGGTATTCTCCCCATGGGTGTTTCCCTCCCGCATTAAGCCGGAGCAACCCGTCGATCCCGGCTATGTCCGCAAGCGGCTCCAGGTGATTCTGGAGCGGGCGG
>CATKDV010000176.1:0-4514 GCA_949746985.1 uncultured Eubacteriales bacterium
CGGCCAAAAGATGGACCGGTTCACCTTTGTGGATTATAAGGAACACGCCGTTTCCGACGGCTCCGACTCCCTAGCCGTGGCCTATATCCAGCTTCGGGATAAAGACGGCAAGGATGTATTCGGTGTGGGCGTTGACCACAACATCAACTTAGCTCCCCTGCGCGGAATCCTCTCCGCTATCAACCGGGCTTGGAGGGAGCGGCACAAAGGCTGAACAGAAGAAAAAGATCCGGGAAAGCAAGTCCAATGCTTTCCCGGATCTTTTTCTTTTCTTCTCAGCCCATGCCCAGATCTCTGGTGGCATAGGCATTCAGGCCGCTTCCCGCTATATGACCCGCCAGATACTCATAGTACCCTTGGCTGCCGATCATGGCCCCATTGTCTCCGCATAGCTTCAACGGCGGAAGAAACAGCCGGTCCCCGGTCTCCCTGCAGGCCTTTTCCAAATCGGCGCGGATCCTTGAATTTGCCCCTACGCCACCAGCGACCGCAATTTTCCTGTATCCCTTTCTTTTTGCGGCCTCCATCACACGGGGGACCAAAATGTCGCTGACCGCAGCCTGGAAGGAGGCCGCCAAGCCGGGGCCGTCCAACTCTTCCCCCTTTTGCTGGGCATTATGAAGCAGATTTAAAACCGCTGTTTTTAGCCCGGAAAAAGACATATCCAGAGGACAGCCCTCCACATGGGAGCGGGGCAGCGCATATTTTTTGTCATCCCCGCCCTGGGCCAGCCGGTCCATGGGGCCTCCGCCGGGATAGCCGATGCCCAGCACCCGGGCCGCCTTGTCAAAGCACTCCCCTGCTGCGTCGTCCCGGGTAGCCCCCAAAACCTCCATGCGAGTATAATCCTGTACATCTGCGATCAGGGTATTCCCCCCCGATACGCACAGACACACAAAGGGGGGCTCTATGTCTGGATGGGCGATGTAATTGGCGGCGATGTGGCCCCGGATATGATGGACCGGAATCAACGGTACCTTCAGAGACAAAGCCGCCGACTTGGCAAAATTGACCCCCACCAGCACCGCCCCAATAAGCCCAGGGGCATAACTCACCGCCACGGCGTCAATATCTTTTTTGGTCATCCCGGCTTCCCGGAGAGCCTGATCCGCCAAGCCGACAATAGACTCCACATGCTTCCGGGAGGCGATCTCAGGCACCACTCCACCATAGATCGTATGCATATCTATTTGAGAGGCAATGGCGTCAGCCAAGACTGTCCTACCATCTGCCACCACTGCAACAGCTGTCTCATCACAGGTAGATTCAAAGGCTAAAATATTCATGGGATCACGCTTTCTAACAGGATTTTTTATTCCTCCACCCACTCTGGAGCAGGATGGATCTCTTCTCCGGGTATTAGTGGGAGTTGAATATACCGCTCCATGTGGCCAGGAGAAAAATACCCGGCATAGATTTCCCGATGCATGGCCTGCACTGTTTGGTCATCACTCTCCGTTCCCCAATAGATACAGTTGAAATGGACCCCAAAAAGAGCGCACTCATAATTCAGCACCCGAAATCCATTGCGGAGATAGAAGTCCATACGGTGACGGCGAAGGTTATTTTCAGCTGGGTCTGCGGAATCAAGGGCCTCTATCTCGCCAAACAGCTGTCCATACTTCTTCTTCAGCAAGGCCAGTATCCTTGTTCCAAAGCCTTCATTCCGCTTTCCCCTAAGAACACCAAGGTATTCCAGCAGCGCTCCCTGTTCTCCCTTTCTCGTCCACACCATGGCATAGCCAAGGGCTTCCCCATCCTTTACAGCCAGCAACGGTTCGTAGCGCCCCATCTCCATTAGACGCAGCATCCCGGATAGGGGTTTCAGTTCTGATTTTGGAAAGTCAAAAACCATTTCTTCCCGATATAGCTGTGCTAATTCCGTTTTATTCAGCTGCTTCAATTCCATGATCAAACTCCAATGTCATAATGATAGCGTCTTCTTTCGGGTCCTGGTAGTAGCCCCTTCGACGGCCCACTTGGGCAAAGCCGTGCTTGTAGTACAATTGGATGGCCGGCTCATTGGACGGACGCACTTCTAAAGTGAGAAAGGCCAAGTGCTCCCGGCCGAATCGCACAAAGACATCCAACAGATCGTCCGCAATGCCGTTTCCTCTATAATCCTCCCGGACTGCTACATTGTCAATATATCCCTCATCTGCCGCCACATGGAGTCCGGCATAGCCCAGCACCGCCCCGTCGGGCCGCTGGGCCACGATGAAGGAGGCCAGCGGATTATAGAGTTCCTCCTCCAGCATGGCCTCTGTCCAGGGGGCGGAGAAGCACTCCCGCTCAATTTGAGCGATTTCCTTGATATGAGAACGGTCCATGGGGACCAATTTATAATTTTTCATCCCTTTGCCTCCCCCCAGCTTTTGCCTGCCGCCGAATCGGCCCGCATAGGTACAGCGTAGGCTACGACCCGCTCCATCTCCCGGGTGAGCAGTTTTTTCACTTCCTCAGTCTCCTCCTCAGGGCACTCCACGATAAGCTCATCATGGACCTGGAGGATCAGCTTTGCCTTCAGCCCCTCTGCCCTCAATGCGTCCCGCACCCGGATCATAGCCAGCTTGATCACATCGGCGGCGGTACCCTGGATGGGCATATTGAGGGCAACCCGCTCTCCAAAGGCCCGGAGGTTGTGATTGGGGGACTTCAATTCCGGCAGCCAGCGGCGGCGCCCCATAAGAGTAGAAACATACCCGTTCTCCTTGGCCTGATCCACCACCCGGTCCATATATTCCCGAACTCCGCGAAAGGTCTCAAAATAACGGTCCATATACTCCCTTGCCTCCCACCGGGCCACCCCGATATCCTGGGACAGAGAGAAGTCTGAGATCCCGTAGACAATGCCGAAATTCACCGCCTTGGCCCGACGGCGCATCTCGTGGGTCACCTCGTTGACCGGCACCCCAAAAACCTGGGAGGCGGTAGCGGTGTGGATGTCCTCTCCGCTCAGAAAAGCCGCTTGCATCGCCCTGTCGTCAGCAATATGGGCCAGCAGCCGAAGTTCGATCTGGGAGTAATCCGCATCCACCAGCACATTGCCCGGGGCGGCCACAAACATATACCGCAGCCGCGCGCCAAGCTCCGTACGGACCGGGATATTTTGTAGGTTAGGCTCGGTAGAAGAGAGCCGACCGGTGGCAGTGACGGTATTCTGGAAGGAGGTCCGGATACGCCCATCCCGGTCGATGACCTTGGTCAGGCCATCCACATAGGTGGACTTCAGCTTGGCATACTGGCGGTATTCCAAAATAAGCTCAATGATATCATGGTGCCCCCGGAGCTTTTCCAGGACCTCCACATTGGTGGAATATCCCGTTTTGGTCTTCTTTACCGGAGGCAGGCCCAGTTTATCGAACAGAATGCGCCCCAGCTGTTGGGTGGAGTTGATATTAAAGCTCTCCCCTGCAAGCTCATAGATCCCCGCCTCATCCAGCTTGAGACGCTGGTCCAGCATTTCCCCGAAATGAGCCAGGGCCGTTCGGTCTACCAGCACCCCGGCTCGTTCCATCTCGGCCAACACCGAGCATAGGGGCAATTCTATCTCATAGTAGACCTTGTCCAGTTCCAGCTCGGTCAGTCGCTTGGATAACCTCTCATAGAGCGCGTCTATCAGAGCGGTATGACTGAACAACGCCCCCGCCGCAGCGGCAAAACTCGCTTTTTCTGCCAAGGGGCCAAACGCCCCCTCTGCCAAATATGCCTTCGCCCTGGGAGCCTCAAAGTGAAAGTAGGTCATGGCCAGCTTTTCCAACTCATAGCTACCCTCGGTGGGCGCCAGAAGATAGGCGGCGACAGCAGTGTCAAAGATGAAGCCATCGATGGAAAGCCCCTCAGAGAGAAGCGCGTTCATCAGCTCCTTTACATTATGGGATACCTTCTTTATATCGCTGGCAAAGAAAGCCCGAAGAAAATCGTTGTAGCACTCCAGCTTCTCCGGCAGAAAGAGGGCCGCTTTTGTGGCCCCCTCCCATGCCACGCAGATCCCGTCCAGGTTGGTCAAGGCCAAAACGCTGACATAGTCCAGCCCACGCCAGAGCGCCAGCAGCTCCTCCATCCTGGTCCGTTCTGTGACCGTCTCGCTCTCACAGGCTACCGAGAAGCCCTCCACCGCCGGAATCTCCTCCTGTGAACTGCTCAGCCCCAACCGCTCGATGAGCTTGGCAAACTCCAGCTTCAACAGCAGCTGATAAAGTGTCTCCCCCTGTACCGGTTTCCGCAGTGCGTCCTCCGGTTTGAAAGAGATGGGGGCATCCTGGTGGATGGTGGCTAAATCATAGCTCATTCGAGCCTGGGCCTCTCCCTCGGCCAGCTTCTTCACCACTCCGGGCTTGGCCGGCGTATTGGGAGCTTGGCAGATGTCTGGCATATGGTCATAGAGATGATCAATAGAGCCATAGTGCTGAATCAGCCCCATGGCGGTCTTCTCTCCGATCCCCTTCACCCCGGGAATATTGTCGCTGCTGTCCCCCATCAGGGCCTTCAGGTCGATAATGTGGATGGGGTCA
>CATKDV010000177.1:0-1158 GCA_949746985.1 uncultured Eubacteriales bacterium
AGGTATTCGTAGGGAAGGCCCTCCATGAAGATGTCTACGCCGTACTCGCTTTTCAGGCGGTACTCCAGCACGTCGAACTGGAGGGTGCCCACCACGCCTACGATGATCTCCTCCATGCCGGTGTAGGGGGTCTTGAACATCTGGATGGCGCCCTCCTGGGCGATCTGCTCGGCTCCCTTGAGGAACTGCTTGCGCTTCATGGTGTCCAGAGGGCGGACCCGGCGGAAGTGCTCGGGGGCGAAGGTGGGGATGGGGTCGAAGCGGAACTTTTTGCCGGGGGCGCACAGGGTATCTCCGATGGCGAAGATGCCCGGGTCGAAGACGCCGATAATGTCCCCGGCGTAGGCTTCCTCGATGATCTCCCGCTCCGCCGCCATGAGCTGCTGGGGACGGGAGAGCTTTATTTTTTTGCCCCCCTGGATGTGATAAACCTCTTTGTCCGCCTCAAACTTGCCGGAGACCACCCGCATAAAGGCGATCCGGTCCCGGTGGGCCTTGTTCATGTTGGCCTGGATCTTGAAGACGAAGGCGGAGAAGTCGTCGTCCATGCTGTCCACCAAAGTCTCTCCCGCCAGACGGGGCAGGGGGGGCGTGGTCATTTTGAGGAAGCCCTCCAGGAAGGGTTCCACGCCGAAATTGGTGAGGGCCGAGCCAAAGAACACCGGGGAGAGCTTGCCGTGGCGGACCTTGTCCAGGTCGAATTCGGCGCTGGCCCCGTCCAGAAGCTCCACATCCTCGGTGAGTTTGGCGTGGAGCCGCTGGCCGATCAGGTCATCTAATCCCGGGTCCCCCAGGGAGACCTGGGTGGCGGTGGCGGCTTTGGCGCCGCCGTGGCCGGTGAAGTGGATGATCTGGCGGTTTTCCCGGTCGTAGACCCCCTGGAACTCCTTGCCGTCCCCGATGGGCCAGTTCATGGGGCAGGTCTCGATGCCCAGCTCCTTCTCCAGCTCCTCGCACAGCTCAAAGGGGTCCCGGGCCTCCCGGTCCATCTTGTTGACGAAGGTGAAGATGGGGATGTCCCGCATGGCGCAGACCTTGAACAGCTTCCGGGTCTGGGCTTCCACGCCCTTGGCGGCGTCGATGACCATGACGGCGGAGTCGGCGGCCATGAGGGTGCGGTAGGTATCCTCGGAAAAGTCCTGGTGGCCCGGGGTGTCC
>CATKDV010000178.1:0-3685 GCA_949746985.1 uncultured Eubacteriales bacterium
GAGGATGCCGCACCACCAGGGTATAGTACCGCCTCCACCGGGCGGCATAGGCCTCGTCCCCGGTGAGCCGTTCCAGCATGAGGAGGATCTCCTCCCCCTTGGCCTGCTCCTCCTCCGGGCCATATTCCAGATACCCCACCACCAATGCCCGGCGCAGGCGGTAATCCCGGTAGCTCTGCTCCGCGGTCATGGTGCCGTAATATTCCTCAAAGCCCTCCCAGATCGCGTGGGGGGCGTTTTCCACAATGTCCAGCAGCTCATACCACGCCTCCCACCGCTCCGGAGTGTCCAGCGGCACGTCCAAAAAGGTCTCGAATATATACATGGCGAGCCTTCGGGCCGCCGAGGGGGCCAGCTCCTCCGACAGATACCGGGCCGCCGCGATGGCCCGGTCCGCCGGGATGGCGATATCCGCCGCCCGGGTCAGGTCCTCCAGCTGCCCGTTGGGGGGCAGGTTGTAGAGGACGGTCTGCATCTGGCTCAGCCGCTGCATGGCGTCCGACAGCTCCTGCTGGGTCCTGTCAAAATGCTTCTGCATCAGGATATCGGTCTCCTCGGGAAAGCGGAGCAGTTGGGATATCTCCTCCAAGGGCAGGCCAAGCTCCCGGAGCTTGGCGATAAGCAGCAGCCGCTCCACGTCCGTCTCACTGTAGTCCCGGTATCCGATCCCGTTTTTCAGCGGGGACAGCAGCCCCCTGTCCTCATAGATGTAGATTGCTTTCCGGGAGAGCCCGGTCCGCTTCATCACCTCATTGATCTTCAAGCGGCCTTCCCTCCTATCCCGAAATACCAATATGATGATAAACTATTCCCCAGGGGAAAAGTCAAGAGTTTCACAAAATTTCCCGAGAGAGGATTTGAAAAAAGGGGGCCGCGGTATCCTTGCCGCGGCCCTCCTCCCGATTTCTTCACCTTTCTGTGGACATCCCCATCCGCCGGTAGGTGTGCCGCAGCCCCCGGATGGCCACCGAGTAGGCGGTGATATTTTCTGGTGCGGCGATCCCCGTATATCCGGAATCCCCCAGATGGTGGATATCCGCCCCCGTCATCTTGCACTCCAGGGCAATGCGCCGGATGGTGTCCGTGTCCGCCCCCTCCTGGGAGGTGCCGATGGCGGTCATAGCCAGTTTTCCCAGGAGATGGGCCTTCTCGACCAGGCCCCGGACAAAGGGGGTGGTGATCCCGGGGACCGTTCCCGGGGCCGGGAGAAGGATCACATCGGCCCCCGCCCGGGCAAAGGCCTCCACATCCGCCGGGGTAATAATGTTTTCCCCGCCCTCCCCCGGCACCCCCGAGGCGTGCATTTTTCCGGCGCACAGGATCAGCCGGTCGCCCAGATGGGCGTGGAACAGTTCCAGAGTATCCGTGATGGCCCTGTTGGTCACCCCTGTGCCGGGATTTCCCGTCAGGAGGATGAGATCCACCCCCATTTGGACAGCCTTTTTTGCGTTGTCCAGGGTGGCCATCCGCCCCCGGGTCATAGCCCAGAGGGAATCCACCTCTCCGGCCCCCGCCTCCACCGGCTCCAGGTTGATCCCCACCGGCCGGCCGGTGAGCCGCTTCACCTCCCGGATTACCTCTCCGGGTCCCACCGGGGGAAGGCCCTGGAGCTGAGGGGCATCCACATCAAAGAGATTCAAAAGAAGAATGTCCGCCCCCAGGGCCGCGGCCAGCTCCGCGTTGGTCACGTCCCCCAGCAGGGGGGTGACGGTGCCGATGGTCTCTGCGGCCAGGGTCCGCCCTTCGGAGGCCCCGATGGCGAAGAGCAGCTCCTCCTTTGTCATCCGGGCGAAATCGGACGCGGCGCAATCCAGAATACGTTTTGCCAAAACAAAACCCCCTTGGTAAATAAAAAATAAAAAATGAAAAATGAAAAGTGAAAAAGCCAGGCCTCTACTGCCACCGTTGGCAATACCGCCTGCAGCAGTCAAGGCCCATAGCTTTTTCACGTTTCTTTTTCTATTTAGTTGAGGAAGCCCTCCAGGATCTTCTCCTCCGCCTCCTCCTCGGTGAGCCCCAGGGTCAGCAGCTTCAGGATCTGGTCTCCGGCGATCCTGCCAATGGCGGCCTCGTGGATGAGCTGGGCGTCCACGCTCTGGGCGTCGATGGCGGGGATGGACTTGATCTTGGCCTCATCCATCAAAATGGAGTCGCACTGCACGTGGCCAAAGCAGTCGGCTTTCCCCGTCATGCAGGGCCGGAACACCTGGACCGACCTTCCCCGGCCCACCGAGCGGGAGATCACCCGGCCTGTGGCCCCGTCCCCCTTGAGGACGATCTCCACATTGGATTCCGCCACCTGGTCCCCGTCGGTCATCAGCTTTTCATTGATGACGCACTCGCCCCCGGCGGCCACCTCCACAACGGTATCCCGGATGGTGGAATCCACCCCCCGGATCTGGGTCATCTCCATGGTCATGGAGGCCCCCTCCTCCAAGTATACCTCGGTGCGGGGGTTGAGTATACGCTGCCCGGTGCCCGGACCCTCGCCGTAGTGGCGCTCCACATAGCGGACCCGGGCGTTCTTGCCGATGTGAAAGACGTGGATGCCGTCATGCTGGCTGGTCTCGCAGCCGGTGTTGTGGATACCGCAGCCCGCCACAATGTCCACGTCGGCCCCCTCGCCGATATAAAAGTCGTTATAGACCACGTCCACAAGGCCCGTCATGCTGAGGACCACAGGAATGTGGACGCTCTCCCCCTTGGTCCCCGGCTTCACAGTGATGTCGATGCCCGGCTTGCCGTCCTGCTTAGAGGTGATGTCAATGTTGGCGGTGACTTTCCGGTCGTCCAGCTGGCCGTTGACCCGGAAGTTGTAGGCTCCCTGGGGGACCTTTTCCAGCTCGGCGATCTCCTTGAGGACCTTCCATTCCGTCTTATCCATTACCGCGCCCCCTCTCTCATATAGCCGCAGCCCGGCAGGGTCCGGGCCATGATCTGGGGAAAGATCTCCGCCTGGGGGCCGTGCTTGGCCACCGCTCCCTGTTCGATGACCACGATCTCATCGGCCAGGCGGATGATGCGCTCCTGGTGGGAGATGATGAGAAGGGTGGAAGTCCCCTTTTTGTGGATGGCGTCGAAGGTCTCGGTGAGCCGGGAGAAGGACCACAGGTCGATGCCCGCCTCCGGCTCGTCAAAGATCATCAGTCCCGCCCCTCGGGCCAGAATGGTGGCGATCTCGATGCGCTTGACCTCGCCGCCGGAGAGGTTCGAGTCCACCTCCCGGTCAATGTAGTCGTCGGCGCACAGGCCCACCTGGGTCAGGTACTGGCAACCCTCCGTGGGGGTCAGGTCCTCCTTGCCCGCCGCCAGGGCGAGCAGGTCCCGGACCTTCATGCCCTTGAACCGGGGGGGCTGCTGAAAGCCGTAGCTCACCCCCGCCTTGGCCCGGTCGGTGATGGAGAGGTTCGTGATGTCCTGTCCGTTCCAGCGGATGGAGCCCCCCGTGGGCTGGTTCAGGCCCATGATGGTCCGGGCCAGGGTGGTCTTGCCGCCCCCGTTGGGGCCGGTGATGACCACCAGTTTCCCATCGTCCACCGTGAGGGATACATCCCGGAGGATGCCCAGTTCGGCGCCGTCCTCCGCTGTCACGTCGTATCGCAGATGGCTGATCTCTAACATATATAGATACTCCTTTGTGAGGGGGATTTCCTATCAAAACAGTATTATATCACGAAATAGGGAA
>CATKDV010000179.1:0-4466 GCA_949746985.1 uncultured Eubacteriales bacterium
CCTCCGCTCCATGACCGAGGTCCTGAAGGCCTGGGAGGGCGAGGGCTACAGCCACATCGCCCTCTGCCCCGAGACCATGGGCAAGATCAATCAGCTGGGGGACCTCACCGAGGTCCTGGAGCTGTGCCAGTTGGACGAGCGGCTCATCCCCTGCGTGGACTTCGGCCACCTCTACGCCCGCACCCTGGGGGAGCTCACAGGCCCCGAAGCCTGCAAAACCATTCTGGACCAGATGGAAAAGGCCCTTGGCCCGAACCGGGCCAGGACCTTCCACAGCCACTTCTCCCAAATCGAATTCACCCCCAACGGCGGCGAGAAATGCCACCGGACCTTCGCCGACAACGGCGGCTTCGGCCCCGACCCGGCCCCCCTCATGGCGGAGGTAGCCCGCCGGGGCTGGGAGCCCACCTTCATCTGCGAGAGCGCCGGAACTCAGGAGCAGGACGCCCTCACTATGAAAAAACTCTATTCAGAGGCGCAGTAGCTCCAGACCCAGCTTGACGCCGCAGCGGAAATACCGCTGGCACTCCAGCGCCTCCCTGTCCGAATAAATAGCGGTGACCTTCTCCGCCATCTCCTGCCCCATGGCTTTTTGGATGTCCTCCAAAATCAGCCTTTGGATCGTCTGATTTTCCCTATATTCCGGCGTGTCGGGTTCTTTTTCCTCTGCCAAGTCAAAAAACAGGGTTTCTAAGAAATCCATACAATCACCTCTAAGTGTATAATATCACCTTTAGGTGTAGTTGTCAAGGGGGTAATTCTATGTTTGACCAAGAAAAATTTTCTACCCGTCTCCGGAAATTGCGAAGAGATGCCAACATTTCCCAACAGGTTTTGGCGGATGTTATCGGGGTCAGCACGAATCAAGTCAGCCAAATGGAAAAGGGCCTGAAAACCACCTCCCTGACCCGGCTCTGCTTACTCTGCGACTATTTCCACGTCTCCGCCGATTATCTTCTGGGCCAAACGGATGACGGTCCCCATCCCTCAACCCCGTAGGGCGGGGGCAAGCCCCCGCCCCATCAAAACACCAACCGTCCGAACCCCGGCGGCGTAACGGAGTAAGCCGCTGGGGTAAATAACCTTCCGCCAGAACAGCTACGGGGAGTTTCCAAAGAGGGGCCCCCGCAGGGGCCCCTCTTTGGTCGTTTAAGGGGGAGTCCAGAGGGGGGAAATCGAAATCCCCCCTCTGGCGGTTTCTTGGGGGGCCTGGGGGGCTATTCTTTGCCGCTCAAAGAATAGTCCCCCAGCTCACCCACCTAAAGGAGAACCACAACATCCACCAAAAAATATCATCTCAACAGGAAGGAAGTACCACAACCATGAATCACCTAACCCAGATCGCCTCCCAGCTCCCCCAGTTCCACATCGACGCCATGCTCTGTTCCTCCGAGCCGGGCGAATTCTACGCCGTAGGCCTCCACGGGGAGGGCTACGCCATCGTCACCCCCACCGCCGCCCGCTATATCACCGACTCCCGCTACATCGAGGTAGCCAACGAGACCGTAAAGGGCGCCGAGGTGGTCATGGTGGACGCCGGCCGCAACTACGCCGCCGCCCTCAACGAGTTTATCGACGCCCACAACATCAAGACCCTGGGCATTGAGGACGGCTACATGTCCCTGGGCCAGTTCAATTCCCTCACCAAGGACCTCCACGCCAAACTGGTAAACGCCAACGGCCTCATCACCGGCCTCCGGGCCAGCAAGGACGAGGAGGAGTTTGCCCGCATGGTCAAGGCCCAGGAGATCACCGACAAGGCCTTCTCCGAGATTTTGAATTTCATCAAGCCCGGCATGACCGAGGCCGAGATCGCCGCCAAGCTGGTCTACGACATGATGCGCTTCGGCGCCCAGCGCACCAGCTTCGACCCCATCGTGGCCTCCGGCCCCAACGGCTCTAAGCCCCACGCCATCCCCGGCCCCCGTCAGGTCCAAAAGGGGGAGTTCATCACCATGGACTTCGGCTGCGTCTACGAGGGCTACTGCTCCGACATGACCCGCACCGTGGCCCTGGGGGAGATCAATGACGACAAGAGAAGGGTCTATGAGACCGTCCTGGCGGCCCAGAAAGCGGGTATCGCCGTCTCCAAGGCCGGG
The DNA here is from genome assembly GCA_949746985.1 of uncultured Eubacteriales bacterium. GTDB lineage: Bacteria > Bacillota > Clostridia > Oscillospirales > Oscillospiraceae > Vermiculatibacterium. The sequence goes on from CATKDV010000179.1 coordinate 2,100, forward strand.
GTCCCCGGCGTGGACATCCACAAGGCCGCCGCCCAGGTCATCCAGGACGCGGGCTACGGCCCCTACTTCGGCCACGGCTACGGCCACAGCGTGGGCATCGAGATCCACGAGTCCCCCAACGCCAACACCCGGGACCGCACCCCCATGCCCGTGGGGGCCATGGTCTCCGCCGAGCCGGGCATCTACCTCCCCGGCCAGTTCGGCGTCCGCATCGAGGACGTGGTGCGGATGGACCAGGGCGGCTGCACCGACATCACCCACTCCCCCAAGGAGCTTATCATTCTGTAAGAGGAGGACCACCCCATGGTCATCGAAATCATTCAGCGGGAGATCCCCACCCGCGGTATCGGCTACCTGATCCTCCGGGACTGCCCCGAGGACCGGCTGGACGACGGCCTGAAAAAGGGCATGGAGCGGCTGAAAAAGGCCGGGGCCAAAACCGTCTGGGCCGCCTCCCTGCCCGAGGGGGAGCCTCTCCACCCCGGCCCCATCGGCATCTGGCGGCTCACCCATGTCCACGACATGGTCCGCATGGAGCGCCCCCTCCCCGCCCAGAAGCCCGAGATCAAGCTGAACCTCCGCTCCCCCAAAAAGGGCCAGGAGGAGGGATTCTACCTCTCCCTGGTGAACCGGGCCTTTGCCGAGGTGCCCAACGCCGCCACCCAGCGGCCCACCGACCTTCGCAAGCAGAACCACCGCTACGCCATAGCCTATCAGGGCGACAAGATGGTGGGAGCCTTTGAGGTGGACCTGACGGAAAAGACCCCGGAGTTGGTGACCCTGGCGGTGGACCCCGAGCTGCGGCGGCAGGGCTACGGCCGCGCCATCCTCCGCTCGGCTCTCGACTCCCTGGGCAAGGCCCCCTCCTGTTCCCTTCTGGTATCCTCCGCCAACCCCGCCGCCCTGGCCCTCTACGAGGCCGAGGGCTTCGCCCAGACCGGGGTAGTCTCCAGCTGGTTCGAGGTGGTCTGAGTGTTTCCCTCCTCGTTTTGGGACCCCATCCCCCCCGCCGGGGACTATGACTGGGAGGCCATCCCCGCCCCCCGGGAGTGCGGGGAGCCTCTCATGGACCCCACCCTCCTCTCCCCCCGGATCACCTATGGGGCGGCCTATCTCCGCCAGGGCCTTCCGGGGGAGGCGGTCTGTCTGACCCGGGAGACAGTGGCCCGCAAACTGGTCCAGGCGGCGGACAAGCTGCCGGAGGGATACGGCATTTACATCTTTGATTCCCTCCGGTCCCTGACGGTCCAAAAGGCCCTCTACGACCAGTTCCGGGAGGTCGCCGCCAGGGAGCACCCCGGCCTCGCCCCCCGGGAGCTGGACGAGATCATCGACGAGTTCGTGGCCCTCCCGGTCAAGCGGCTGGACCGCCCCTCCCCCCACGCCACCGGCGGGGCGGTGGACCTGACCCTCACAAGGGACGGCCAGCCCCTGGACATGGGCACGGCCTTTGACGACTTCACCCCCCTGGCTCACACCGGCGCCCTGGAAAAGGATTGTCCCCCGGAGCTGGAGGCGGCCCGCCAAAACCGCCGGCTCCTCTATCACCTGATGGCCTCGGTGGGTCTTGTGAACTACTCCAGCGAGTGGTGGCATTTCGCCTACGGCGAACGCCAGTGGGCCGCCCAAACGGGCGGGACCCCCATCTACGGCTTCTGCCCCGAGTGCGATTTTAAAGCATAAAAGAGAGCGGACCTTGAAAAGGCCCGCTCTCTTTTACTGCCGGTTCTTCTCTCCCCACTCACACATGCCGTCCAGAATGGGCATAAGGGACCTTCCCCTCCCGGTCAGGCTGTACTCCACCTTTGGCGGGATCTGGGGATATTCCTCCCGGTGGACCAGCCCATCGGCCTCCAGCTCCTTCAAGGTGGCGCTGAGGGTTTTAAAGGATATCCCGCCGATATACCTCTTCAGCTCATTGAACCGAACCACCCCGAACTCAGCCAGGGCATAGAGGATGGTCATCTTATATTTTCCGCTGATCAGGGAGAGGGTGTAGGCAAACCCCGTCTCCCCCAAGCTTTCTGCCGAAATACAGCGCAGGGTCATCTTTTACACTTCCCTTTTGGTTTGTATATTACCTAAATGTGCGTACTTGCCCTTTTGTCCTTATCCTGCTATCATCATACCAGAGTTTTTCCCCCATTTCAAGCGGAAAAGGAGCTGTCCATTTTATGTCCAGAAAAATCGTCATCCTTCTGGGTTCTGCCCGGAAAGGCGGCAACAGCGCCGCCATGGCCCACGCTTTTATGACTGCCGCCCAGGCCAAAGGCCACACGGTCCTTCTCCATAACGCCGCCCTCCTGAATGTAGGCGGCTGCCACGGCTGCGAGACCTGCTACTCCACCGGAAAGCCCTGCACCTTCG
>CATKDV010000180.1:0-1855 GCA_949746985.1 uncultured Eubacteriales bacterium
CGGGCGGCGATCTATAACAATGCCTCCCTGACGAGTAAGGTGACCGATGTGACCACCCTGCCCAGTTCCGTGACTTTGGTGGTCGGTTCCCAGAGCGGAGTGAACAGCCAGCGGCTGTTCCTGTCTTCGGAGCTTGTGCTGAACGCGGAATTTGGCTTTAACCTGATTTACAATAGTTACACATACGAAGTCGACGATGCGGCCCACACCACCGTTACCCTGGCGGATCCCCGTCTGGCCACTGTTGCGGCCGCCGACGGCGGTTGGGTCATTGTCCCGACCTATGGAAGATTTGGCCGGACCACTGTAACCTTGCGCTATGAAAATGGGGATGCCCACTACCAGATGGAGTTCGAACTTCGGCTGGTTCCCGGTGAGCCGACCCACGATTATCTGGCGGAGCGTTTTGCTTCACCCCAGGTGATCAGTAACCGCAATAACAATATTGCCCTGCGCGCAGATGGCAGCGTCTGGGCTTGGGGTGAGTTTGGCTGGGAGTATCCCCACAAACTCAATCTGGTAAATGCCGCAGCGGGAGAATACGCCGTGCAGGTAGCCGCAGGTCCTCAAAGCTATGTGATCCTGAGTAATCTGGGCAATGTCTACACATCGAGTAGCGATGGACAGGCAAGAAAAGTCGACGGCCTGAGTGATGTGGATTATATTGCGGCTGGGGCAAATACTGCTGTCGCAGTTACCAGGAGCGGGGACGTTTATACCTGGGGCAGCACCCCGACCAAAATAAACAATGATGTTTTGGGCGGTCATATCATCTCCGTTGCAGCCGGCGAAGAGCACGTGCTGGCCCTGCGGGCGGATGGTACGATTTACGCCTGGGGACGCGGAACCGAGGGCCAGCTGGGCCTGAACGCTTATCAGAGTACCACTATCGCAGAGCGGGTCGCCACCGGCGATCAGGGGATGACCCGGGACCGTTACGGCGCTCTGCCCACAGGGCTTGACGACGTGGTCATGATCGCGGCCTCGGGGAACCACTCGGGCGCTGTGACTCAGACAGGCGCTCTCTATACCTGGGGTGAAAACGACAACGGCGAGCTGGGAACAGGCGATCAGGACAGGAGAAATGCTCCTGCCAATGTGGCTTGGCCTGAGGAGGGCGTGCGGGTCGTTCAGGTAAATATGGGCAGGGACCACACTCTGGCGGTGATGGATGCCGATCATCTGTATGCCTGGGGTAAGAACGACCAGGGACAGTTGGGCACCGGCAGCACTGTGAACGCCATCACGCCTGTGTTGACCGCTGCCGGGGATAACCCCAATGCCGCCGATCATTTTGCCAATACCGCCACTTTGGCCGGCGGAGCACATCACTCTGCCGTTGTCACTTGGGATGGTGGAGTATATATCATGGGCGGCTATGACCTGGGCCACTATAACAATGGCTCTGGCGACACCAGAATTATGAGCGAGATCCTCACTCCCGACCGTTTCGGGAGCCATGAGATCAAGGCCTACCAGTGGGAGATCCTGAATGTGGATCAGAGCAATACCCAAACCATTACGGTGGGTGAGCCCCTCACCGTTGGGCGGACGAATCTGTATCGGGAGCACCAGGACGCCTACAACCTGATCACGGTGGCGCAAAAGACCGCGGCACAGAATGTTGAGCTTACCGCGGTGAGCGGCGACCCGGCTATTGCGGTTGCGACCGTGGGGACTAACGGAGTTACCATTACCGGAAAAGCCCTGGGACGGACAGAGGTCATGATCTCTGATTCCGAGGGCTACACCATGTTGCTTATGATCGACGTGGTATCCAAGCCTCTGGACGAGGCCGGCGGAGAGATCCCCGGCCTGGTTGTGGCGCCCATGGTGGCGGCGGGCGCTGCCCATA
>CATKDV010000181.1:0-4421 GCA_949746985.1 uncultured Eubacteriales bacterium
AGGAAGTCGGCGTACTTCACCACCGCCAAAATGCCTATATTCAGGACTACACAACCCGCCAGCCAGCGGCGGCGGACCTTTTTGTCCGCCTCCTTATACGCCTTTTTCTCCTCCCGGGAAAGCTCCGCCCCCGGCCCTTTCAGGTAGGCGGCGGTCTTTTGGGTATGAAGACCCATCCTCACCCCGGCAAACCAGACGGTGAGGGAGGTAAAGAGGATATAAAGGATGTACTTTGGCCCCGCCGCCAGATAGAAAAGGCAGTTGGCCGCCAGCAGCAGCGGCTGCTGGCACCGCTTGGGCAGCAGGTAATAGAGCGCCAGCAGTCCAAAGGTGAAGCCAAGGAAGGCATAGGAGGTGAAGAGCATTTAACCCTCTTCCTCCAGGCGGCGGACCAGCTCGTAGAGAGCCTGGGCGGAGTTGAAGTTCTCCGGCAGGATGTCCTTGGCGGTGATGGTCACGTCAAAGTTCTCGCTGATCTCAGAGATGAGGCTCACGATATCCAGGGAGTCCAAGATCCCGTTGTCGATAAGGTGCTCCTCCGTTTCAAAGTCCACGTCGGGGTGCATGTCCCGCAAAATTTCCAGCAGTTCCTCCATAATACGATCATCCTTTCTCATACATTCTTTTTAACGCCACCCGGTCGATCTTCCCGTTGGCGGTGAAGGGCAGTTTGCCCACCTTAAAAATCTTGTTGGGCAGCATGTACCGGGGCAGCCTGGTCTTGAGCTCTTTCGTCAGCTCCTTCTCGTCGGGGTCCCCGTCATACCAGAGGGCGATCTTTTTCCGCTCCCCATCGTAGATGCAGGCCGCCATGCGGATCCCGGGGAGCATATTCACGTTGACCTCGATCTCCCCCAGCTCGATACGGTGGCCCATGTGCTTGATCTGAAAGTCCTTCCGGGAGACGAAGACCAGCTCGCCCCGGTCGTTATACCGCCCCATATCCCCGGTTTTGTAGATGACCTCGGGGTAGGCGGCGTTCAGAGGGTTCTGGACGTAAGCGGCGGCGGTCCGGTCCGGGTCGTTATAGTAGCCCAGGGTCACCGAGGTGCCCCGGATGCAGATCTCCCCCTCCTCCCCCGGTCCGGCCAAGGTGTTGTCCGGCTTCAGGAGCAGGATCTCCCGGTTGGGGAAACTGCGGCCGATGGGGATGGCCTCGTTGTCTGCAAAGTCCCGGTCCACCCGGTAATAGCAGCACATGCCGGTGCCCTCGGTGGGGCCGTAGAGGTTGGTGAAGCTGGCTCCGGGGCAGGCCTCCCGCCACAGGCGGAGCTGCTTGATGGGAAATACCTCGCTTCCAAAAGCCACCGTGCGCAAATGCTCCGGCTTCCCCAGGTCAAAGGCCCCCAGGGCGCTGACCATGGTGAGGGCGGAGACCACCCAGCAGATGGTATTGATCTTATGCTCATTAAGGTACTCCACCAGGGCTGTGGGGAAGGAGAACAGGCCCTTGGGGATGAGGTAGGTGGTCGCCCCGAATTTCAGGGTGGGGTAGAGCTCCTTCAGGCAGGCGTCAAAGTAGAGGGGGGTCTGGTTGCCGAAGACCGTGTCCCCGTCAAGTTCCAAAATCTCGGACAGCTGCTCCACATAGTCGATGACCGACCGGTGGCAGGCCGCCACCCCCTTGGGGATCCCCGTGGAGCCGGAGGTGAAGACGATGTAGATGGGGTCGGTGTCGATGGCGCGCTCATAAATGGCCTGCAGGGCGGCAGGGTCCGCCGCCCCGGCGGAGATATCGTCATAGAGCGCCGCCTCTCCCTCCCCCAGTCGGAAGGTCTTTGCCGTCTCTATGGTGTCCCGGTCGCAGATGACCAGAGGGGATCTCACGTTGTCCAGGATGAGCTGGATGCGGCCGGCGGGCATCTCCTCGTCGATGGGCACATAGAAACAGCCTCCGGCGACCACCCCAAAGAAGGCGGCCACCTCCCGGGGGGCCTTGCGCATGAAGACCACCACGGGCTTTTTATAGATCCCCCGCCGGTGGAGAAAGGTCCCCACCGCCCGGCTCTGGTCGTAGACCTGCCGGAAAGTCAGGCCCTCCTTGCCGTCGGAGAAGGCCAGCTTGTCCGGCTTTTCCTCCACGATGCGGTTCAGGTATTTCAGCACGTTGTTCTGCATATCCATCCCCCGAGGCATTTGGTTTTTCTGTTCGGCGCATACATAAGGTAGTATACCGTTTCTGTCCTGTGGTGTCAAGCATAGACGCCCTTCTTCTTTCTCCGCCAAAATCGTTCAAAAAACCTTCTCCCCTTGTCAAATTTTCAAAAATGTGATAAAATTTTTATTCAAGGATTTTCGGCGTTCCTGACAGCCGCCGTGTTGGAAAGGTATGAGTAAAAAATGCCTCAAGCCGGTCTAAGAGAAAAAAAGAAAGCACCGAGGAAAGGGGCCAGCGCCGCGCTGGTCCTATGCGCTGTGGCGGTCCTGTGCGCCTTGGGGGTGTATCTTTTCCAGGTCTGGGGCCAAGAGGGACCTACCCCCTCTCCGCCCCCTCTTCCCACGCAGGAACCCACGCCCACTCCCCCACCCCCCGACGTCGATCCCCCAGTCATTGAGGGACCCAACGACATGACGGTGGCGGTGGGTATGACCATCTCCTACCGCACCGGAGTCACTGCCGTGGACGCCGTGGACGGCAAGGTAAAGCTGGAAGTGGACGCCTCCGCCGTGAACCTGGGACAGCCGGGGGAGTATCCCGTCACCTACCGGGCCGTGGACAAGAGCGGCAACTGGGCAGAGACCACCGTCACTGTCACCGTTGTCCAGGTCTCAGGGGTGGATGACGACGACCCCACCGCCGATGTGTCCGGGGAGGGCGGTCAAGCCACCGTAGAACCTCCCCCCATCCGGGAGGTCACCGCTGAGATGGTGGACCAGGAAGCCGACCGCATTTTGAGCAAGATCCTCTCCCCCTCCATGACCCAGTGGGAGCAGGCCCGGGCTATCTATAACTACGTCCACACCCATGTGAAGTATGTCGGTTCCTCGGACAAATCAAGCTGGCTGCTGGGCGCCTATGTGGGCTTTACCCGGGGCCGGGGGGACTGCTACAACTACTTTGCCTGCTCCAAGGCCCTTCTGGACCGGGCGGGCATCCCCAATGTGGATCTCTACCGGGTGGGCGGCAACACCGATCACTACTGGCAACTGGTAAACGTGGGCACAGGCTGGTACCACTTTGACGCCTGCCCCCACCCCAACAGCTATCCCCTGACCTGCTTTCTGCTGGACGAGGCAGCGGTCCGGGCCTACACCGAAAAATGCACCCCCGTGCGGACCAACTACTACGTCTATGACTATGCCAATTGCCCCGTCACGGCGGTGGGCTTCCCCACGGATGAACAGCCCGTGGAGATCGAGGCTCCTGCGGAGGGGGAGCTGCCGGCAGAAAGCGAGCCGCCGGCAGAGGCGGAACTTCCCCCGGAGGTGCAGGAGCCGGGGAATCTGCTGCCCAACGACGTTTCCGCCACTGCGCTCCCCAGTGAGCTGCCCACAGAGTCCCAGCCCCCGGAACCTATCCCCTCTCCCACAGGATCCGGCTCTGAAGAAGTTCCTGCGGCCACCCCTGAACCTGTCCCCGCTGAGCCCCCGGCTGTGGAGGAGGGTCAGCCCTCCCCCGTTCCTGAGATCGACCCGTCTGTGGAGGAGACTCCCGCGGAATTTTTAGATATATCCGGAAAGGAAGAAACACCATGAATCGAAACCGCGTTTTTTATACCCTGACAGCTCTGGCCCTGACCCTGAGCCTTACCGCCTGCGGCGGAGACGAGGCCGTTCAGACCCCCGCCCCCGTGGATTCCCAGACTCCGGCGGTCCAGTCCGGCTCCCCTGTGGAACCCACCGTCGCCCCTGATACTCTCCATGACAGCTTTGTGTTCCCCGCATCCAATGGCACAGAGGAATTCGCCGTCTCCATCGACCAGGATATGGCCGAGGTCCTTGCCGCCCTGGGCGAAGCTCAGAGTTATTTTGAAGCGGCCTCCTGCGCCTTTGAAGGGCTGGACAAAACCTATACCTATCCCGGCTTTCAAATCATCACCCGCCCCGAAGGCGATAAAGATTATGTAAACTCCATCCTTCTTACCGACGACAGCGTTACCACCCAAGAGGGCATTTATATCGGCGGTTCTAAAGATGATATAACCGCCGCTTACGGCGCGGGTGAGGAAACTGGTTCTGCAATTATGTATACCAAAGACAATGTGACTCTCTCCTTTATCCTGGAGGGAGACAAGATCATCTCCATTGAATATCTTCCCGCTTAAGTGAGAGATCCTAAAAGCCGCCCAAATGGGCGGCTTTTTTACCCCATGTCTACCAAATGTCTACCAAAAAATACCCGCAAGGGGCTGGGGCACAATGGGTTGTGGAAAGTGCTCCGTCTCATGTCTACCAAAATGTCTACCATGGTCACTTTTGGG
>CATKDV010000182.1:0-4296 GCA_949746985.1 uncultured Eubacteriales bacterium
GCGGCCTGCTTGACCACGGCCCCCTCCTTGGCGATGTTGCCGTGAAGGATGGCAAGGCCGCCCTCGTGATAAAAGGCGTTCTCCATGGTGTGGATGACGCTGTCGTCCTTGATGGAGCTGCCCTCCACATTTTCCCACTGGGTCTTTCCGGTGACGGTGGGGACCTTCAGGTCCACAAAGTCCAGCTTGGCCGTCTCCTTGATAATGGCCTGCAGACCGCCGGCCCGGTACATGTCCTCCATGTACATATCCCCGCCGGGACGCATCTGGATGAGCTTTTTGGAGCGCTTGGACAGCTCGTCGAAGTCCTCCAGGGTAAGTTCCACTTTGGCTGCCTTGGCGATGGCCAGCAGGTGGAGAATGGTGTTGGAGGAGCCGCCGATGGCCATATCCACCGCCACGGCGTTGAGGAAGGCCTGCCGGGTCATGATGTCCCGGGTCTTGACGTCCTTTTGGAACAGCTCCACAATGGTCTCGCCGGTCCGGCGGGCCAGGGCCTTCCGCTTGGCCAGATAGGCGGGGATGGTGGAGTTCCAGGGCAGGGCCATGCCCAGGGCTTCGGCCATGCAGTTCATGGAGTTGGCGGTGCCCAGCAGTCCGCAGGCGCCGCAGCCGGGGGAGGCCTGATCCTCCATCTCGTCCAGGTCCTCCAGAGAGATGGCGCCGACCGAGACCTGGCCAGCGGCTTCGTAAAGCCGGGAGCCGTCGGTGCGGTCACAGCGGAATTTGCCGGCGTACATGGGGCCGCCGGCGATGAGGATGCTGGGGATGTTGAGGCGGGTCGCGGCGATGAGCATACCGGGGGTGATCTTGTCGCAGTTGGTGACCATCACCAGGGCGTCGAGCTGGTGGCCCTCCGCCATGGCCTCGATGGAGTCGGCGATGATCTCCCGGCTGGCCAGGGGGTAGCGCATACCGGCGTGGCCCATGGCGATGCCGTCGCACAGAGCGATGACGGGGAACTCCAGACCCACGCCGCCTGCGGCGGCGATACCCAGCTTGACCTCCTCCGCGATCTCGCGGAGATGAACATGGCCGGGGTTGACTTCGTTAAAGGAGTTGACTACGCCGATGAGCGGTTTCTTCAGGTCCTCGTTGGAAAGGCCTGTGGCCTTCAGCAGGGAACGCTGGGTAGCACGGGTCACGCCGTCCTTTACCAGAGAGCTTCGCATGGATTCTCCTCCTCTATTTCTGGTTTATTATTTCTTGTCGCTGCCGTTTCTCGCATCCATGATCTGGTAGCAAATATCGATGATCTGATCTTCCTGACCGCCGATGACCTTCCGCTTGCCCAGTTCGGCAAAGATCTCCCGGGCGGGAATGCCGTAGCGCTCAGAGGCCTCCTTGGTGTGAAGGTAGAAGCTGGAATAGATGCCGTTATATCCCAGGGTCACCGACTCGTTGGTGATCTCCAACGTGTGTTTGATGAGGGGGCGGACATACTGCTCGGCTACATCCATCAGCGCGTACAGGTCGGCTCCCGTTTTGACGCCCATCTTGTCCAGTACAGCGGCGATGGCCTGGATATTGCCGTTGCCGCAGCCGGCGCCCTGGCCTTCCAGAGTGCCGTCCAGGTAGGCCGCGCCGCACTCGGCGGCGGTGATGGCGTTGCCAACGCCCAGACCCAGGTTGTTATGGGTGTGGACGCCGATGGGGCAGTCCACCACGGCCTGGATGGCCTGGAGCCGGTCCCGGACCTGCTGGGGAGTCATGGCTCCGGAGGAGTCGGCCATGTAGATGACGTCCGCGCCATATTCCCGGGCCAGCTTGGCCTGCTGGGCCAGGACCTCGGGAGTGGTCATATGGCTCATCATGAAAAAGCAGATGGTCTCCAGGCCAAGCTGCTTGGCCAGCATGATGTGCTGCTCCCCGGCGGTGACCTCGGTGCAGTGGACGGCCACACGGACCATATCCAGGCCTTCATCCACAGCCATACGAAGGTCGTCCATAGTGCCCAGGCCGGGGACCAGCAGGGTGGCCAGCTTGGTGTTTTTCAGCTGCTTGCGCGCGGTGGAGAGCATGGTCTTATCGGTCTCCTTGGCGAAGCCATACTCCAGGATGGAGCCGCCGATGCCGCCGCCGTGGCCGACCTCGGCGGCGTAAACGCCGCCCTTCTCCAGCCCGGCGCAGATGTCGCTGATATTCTGGGCGCTGTACTGGTGAGAGACCGCGTGGCTGCCGTCCCGCAGGGTGGTGTCGATCAGACGGATGGAAGATTGCAGCTTACTCATCTTAAAACTCTCCTTTCAGCATGGCTTCCGCATAGAGCTCGCCGACCTTGACGGCCGAGGAGGTCTCCATATCCAGATTCCCGGCGTAGGCGGGCAGGAAATCGCCCTGGCCCTGGATGGTGACGGTGGTGGTGAGAATACCTCCGTCATAGACGGGGCGAAGGACCAGTTCATAGCCGGGTACATAGGTCTTGATCTTCTCCACCATCTCGTAGACCTCCTTGCGGATAGCCTCCAGATCCACATGGTCCGGATCCTTGGGGATACAGTAGATGGTGTTGCGCATGGGAGGCTCGGGCAGAGCGGGGGTAAAGACGGTAAGGACCTTGGAGGTCTCCGCGCCGCCGATATCCCGAAGGGCCTTGGAGGTGGTGCGGGTATATTCATCGATGTTCCGGCGGGTGCCGATACCGGCGCTGTCGCTGGCTACGGCGGTGACCACCTCGGCATACTGGATACCCATGGCGTTATGTATGGCCCACACGATGGGGGTGGTGGCCTGGCCGCCGCAGGTGATAAGGTTTACGTTGCGCAGCTTCTTGTCGATGCAGTCCTGCATGTTGACCATGGGCGTTACCATCTCGCCCACTGCGGCAGGAGTCAGGTCGATGGCCACCTTGCCCAGCTTGTCCAGAACGGGGGCGGCGGTTTCGATGTGGGCGCGGGCGGTGGTGGCGTCAAAGACGATATCAGCCATCTCCGGGTGCTTCTCCAGGTAATGGACTCCCTCCAGAGAGGTGGTAAAGCCCAGATTGGCAGCTCGCTTGATCCCCTCGGAATCGATGACGCCCATCATGACGGACATCTCCAGTACCGGGCTGCGCATGATCTTGTACATCAGGTCGGTGCCGATGTTACCAGGTCCCAGAATACCTACTTTGACTTTTTTCTGTTCCATGTGCCCATTCCTCCTTTTCCGATAAATGGAAATTGATTCTGCTAATTTTGAAAAAGAGATTTCCTCTCGGCATAAAATAGTTGCACTGTTTTGGTAAATGTGTATCTAATACCATTTTATACCAGGGAGGTTTTGTGGTATTTGCCATGAATATACCCTACCATTCCCACGGTGGAAATGCAATACCTTTTCTAAACTTTGAACAAAGTTTCCGGATATCAGAAAAATGACCTTTACTTTTTGAAGAGGATACGCTACAATCACGATATCGGACCCAAACAAATGAAATGGAGGAGACGACTATGGAGAAAGAACTGATCCAAAAGCTGGCGGATGAACTGCTGACCGCCGAGGATACCGCCACTCCCATCCCCCCTCTGACAGACCGCTACCCGGATATCACCGTTCCTGACGCCTATGCCATCCAGAAGGCGGTCATTGACAGAAAGACCGCCCGGGGCGAGGTGGTGATCGGGAAAAAGATCGGACTGACCAGCAAGGGGATCCGGGACCAGGTGGGCGTGCAGGAACCGGACTACGGCGTTATGACCAGCGCCGGCGTGGTGCTGGACGGGGAGCGTATCGATGTAAGCCGGATGATCTGCCCCCGGATCGAGGCGGAGATCGTTTTCGTGCTGAAAAAGGATCTGGACAAAGAGTATATTACCGCCTGGGATGTGATCGACGCGACTGCGGGAGTCATGCCGGCTTTGGAGATCGTGGATAGCCGCATTCAGGACTGGCGGATCAAGATCCAGGATACAGTGGCGGACGGGGCCTCCTATGCCCGCGTGGTCACCGGCGGCAATCGGCTGGTACCCATCAATGATCTGGACCTCTCCATGGTGCCTATGGCCTCCTTCCGGAACGGAGAACTGATGTTTACCGGCTGCGGCGCGGCGGTGATGGCCAGCAACCCGGTAAATTCCGTGGTGTGGCTTGCCAATAAGATGAAGCAATACGGCACCCCGCTCCGGGCGGGAGAGTTGATCCTCTCCGGAGCCTTTACGCCGGTGTTTGATTTCCGCCCCGGCGACCACGTGTTTGTCCGCTTTGGGCCTTTGGGGGATGTGTCTCTCAGCGCCCAAGGCTAACTGATAACTGCGTTTCCCCTCTCTTTTTCTGCATAAAGCGGCGGGCGGCTTACCCATTGGGTAAGCCGCCCGC
>CATKDV010000183.1:0-5751 GCA_949746985.1 uncultured Eubacteriales bacterium
CATCTATCAGGGGATGCCCCGGGCCGCCATCGCGGAAATGCTGGTGCCCGTGTTCCTGCCCTTCAACCTGACCAAGGCCCTGATGAACGGGGCGCTGACCATGTTCCTCTATAAGCCGGTGGTTGTGGCCCTGCGGAAGGCCCATCTGGCTCCCGAGTCCAGCGGCCACGACCAGGGCGGCAAGGGCCGGAACATCGCCATCAGCGTGGCGGCCCTGTTTTTGGCGGCTACCGCCGTGTTTTTGGGGCTGGTGCTGGCCAAGGTCATTTAAAGCATTTCCCATTTTATCGCTCCCCCGGCTTTTGGTGGGGGAGCGATTTTGTTGACATTGCCCCCGTTTGTCAGGTATAATTTGGGTGTATGGACCACTTATCTATAGGGAGGACTTTATGATGGAGCGGAAATGGTGGCACGGCAAAACGGCCTATCAGATCTATCCCAAAAGCTTCTGTGATTCCAACGGGGACGGCATCGGGGACCTGGGCGGCATTATCAGCAAGCTGGACTATCTGAAGGAGCTTGGGGTGGATATCATCTGGCTCTCCCCCATCTATTGTTCCCCCATGGCGGACCAGGGGTATGACATCTCCGACTACTACAACATCGATCCCCAGTTCGGCACCATGGAGGATATGGACCGGCTGCTCAGTGAAGCCAAAAAGCGGAATATGTACATCGTCATGGACCTGGTGGCAAACCACTGCTCCGACGAGCATGAGTGGTTCAAAAAGGCCTGCGCCGATCCGGAGGGACCTTATGGGAAATACTTTTTCATTGAGCCCTGGCATGAGGGGGAGCCCCTGCCCTGCAATTGGCGCAGCTACTTTGGCGGCTCTTGCTGGGAAAAGCTGCCCGGACACGATGACAAAGTCTACCTGCACCTCTTTCACAAAAAGCAGCCCGATCTCAACTGGGAAAACCCCGCTCTCCGCCGGGAACTCTATGACATGATCAACTGGTGGCTGGACAAGGGGCTGGCGGGGTTCCGCATCGACGCCATCATCAACATCAAAAAGCTCCTCCCCTTCCGGGACTTTCCCGCCGACCGGGCAGACGGCCTCTGCTCTCCCCAGTACATGCTGGATGAGGCAGAGGGTATCGAGGAGTTTCTGGATGAGCTGGCCCGGGAGACCTTCCGGAAGCACGACGCCTTCACCGTGGGGGAGGTCTTCAACCCCAAGCCCGAGCACTTCCCCCTGATGCTGGGGCCCAAGGGGTGCTTCTCGTCTATGTTCGACTTCTCCACCGCCTTCTTAAACGGAAGCGATAAGGGCTGGTATGACGCGGGGGACGTGACTCCGGACCAGTTCAAAGAGACCTGCTTTGCCTCCCAGAAGCTGGTGGAGGGGATCGGGTTCTACTCCAACATCATTGAGAACCACGACGAGCCCCGGGGGGCTTCTCGGTATATCCCTGCCGGGGAGCAGAGCGAGACCTCCAAAAAGCTGCTGGCGGGACTTTACTTTTTCCTGCCCGGCCTGCCCTTTATCTATCAGGGCCAGGAGATCGGCATGGAGAATATGCCCTTTACCGATATCTCCCAGGTGGACGATGTGAACACCATCGCCGAGTATCAGGTGGCTCTGGACGCGGGGCTGGAACCCAAGGAGGCCCTGCGCCTGGTGTGCCGGCTGTCCCGGGACAACAGCCGCACCCCCTTCCAGTGGGACGGGTCTGAAAACGCCGGATTCACCAGCGGCAAGCCGTGGCTGGCGGTGAACCCCAACTATCCCCAGATCAATCTGGCCCAGCAGCGGGAGCGGGACGACTCCCTCTATCAGTTCTACCGCGCGCTCTCCGGGCTGCGGAAACGCGAGGAATACCGGGAGAGCCTTGTCTACGGAGAGCTGGTCCCCTATCTCCCTGAGCAGAGGAATCTGATGGCCTACTTCCGCAAGGGAGATAAAAGCCTGCTGGTCTGCGGCAACTTCCAGACTGCCCCCCAGGACATGGCTTTGCCCGGCAAGGTCAAGGCGGTGGCGCTGAACAACCTGCCCGGGTATTCCGCCGGGGACGGTGTGGTCCATCTGGAGGGTTATCAGTTTTTGGTGCTGGAGCTGGAATAAAGTAAATTTGTAAAATATCCCTCTCCCCTTTTTAGGGCGAGAGGGATATTTTTTCATAGAACATTCGTTTGACTTTTGTGAGATGGAGTGGTATACTGATAGAGAGATGGGCGGATGGGGACATCCGCCCCTACGGAGGAATGCTGGGGGTGATGGGATGGACCGGGTCATTTTACACTGCGATCTGAACAGCTTTTATGCCTCTGTGGAGCTGCTGGACCATCCCGAGCTCCGGGACCGGCCCGTGGCGGTGTGCGGCGACCCGGAGAGCCGGCACGGGGTCATCCTGGCGAAAAACGAGGCGGCGAAAAAGTTTAAGGTGCAGACCGCCGAGACGGTGTGGCAGGCCAGGAGGAAGTGCCCGAATCTGGTGCTGCTGGGAGCCCATCACGACAAATACCACCGTTACTCCAAGCTGGTCAATGAGATCTACGAGCGGTTCACCGACCTGGTGGAGCCTTTCTCCATCGACGAGAGCTGGCTGGATGTGACGGGCTCGATCCACCTGTTCCACACCGACGGGCAGGGCCTTGCGGATCTGGTGCGGAAAACCGTGCGGGAGGAGCTGGGGCTCACCATCTCGGTGGGGGTATCCTTCAACAAGATTTTTGCCAAGATGGGCAGCGACTACAAAAAGCCCGACGCCACCACCGTCATCACCCGGGACAACTATCAGGAGCTTCTGTGGCCCCTTCCGGTGGGCGACCTCATTTTTGTGGGCCGGGCGGCGGCAAAAACCCTTGAGGGATATGGTATTCGGACCATTGGGGACCTGGCCCGGACAGAGCGTGGGACCCTTGTGGGACTGCTGGGCAAGCAGGGTGGGACCCTCTTTGACTACGCCACCGGTACGGAACACGCCCCGGTCATCCCTGCCCGGGAGCTGCCGCCCCCCAAGTCGGTGGGCAACGGGCTCACCTTTCCCCGGAACCTGGTGGGCTGGGAGGAGCTGCGGGGCGGGGTGACTTTGCTCTCCGACGAGGTGGCGGGGCGGCTGCGGCAGCTTGACATGAAATGCGCCACGGTGAATATCACGGTCCGGGACCCCAATTTTAAGGATATCTCCCGGCAGAAGCCCCTGGCGGCGCCCACCTATCTGGCCCGGGAGCTGGTCCAGGCCGCCATGGAGCTGCTGGAGCAGTCCTGGAGCCCCAGCGCCCCGGTCCGGGCTTTGACGGTCACCGCCCAGAATCTGATGCCCGCCCAGCAGGCCGGGGAGCAGTTGGACCTGCTGGCCCCGGAGGCATCGCCCAAACGGGAGAAGGTGGAGAGGATCGAGCGGACTATGGACAGGATCCGGGGGAAGTTTGGGCGGGAGAGCATCTCTCCGGCACGAATCAAAGAGAGGGATGGAGCGGGGCAATAGGATGAAACCAGGTAGGCTCCTGAGTTCAACGCCGGTGACGGGCAAAATATCGTTAATATTTTCACTTGTCGGTTGATTTTCCCTCTTCCCGGTGGTACAATACTTCCCGCATATGCATCCCAACTTTTTCAATGAAGGAGGACATATCTATGAACCGTTTGGGAGGTAAGGTCGCCATCGTTACCGGGGGAAACTCCGGCGTGGGAGCCGCCACCGCCATGCTCTTTGCCAAGGAGGGCGCTAAGGTGGTCATCAGCGCCCGCCGCCAGACCCAACTGGAGGAAGTGGCCGGTAAGATCCGCGCCGAGGGCGGCGAGGTGCTACCCGTGGTCTGCGACATCTCCAAGCACGAGGACGCCAAGCACCTGATGGCCGAGGCGGTGAAGGCCTACGGCAAGGTGGATATCCTGGTGAACAACGCCGGGGTACTGGACGAGGGGCTGAAGGCCATCGACAAGGTGGAGGATGAGGTGATCTCCCGGGTGGTGGACATCAATACCAAGGGCACCATGTTCTGCATTCAGGAGGCGGTAGCCCAGATGGCCGGAAAGGGCGGCTCCATCGTCAACGTAGCTTCGGTGGCTGGGGTCATGGGCTGCGGCGGTGCGGCCTATGTGGCCTCCAAAGCCGCCATTGTGGGCGTGACCAAGCACACCGCCCTCCGGTTTGCCGGACAGGGCATCCGTTGCAACGTGGTGTGCCCCGGCTCCATCGCCACCCCCATGACCGCCGGCATGAGCGCGGAGAATATGGATGCCGACATGTTCGGCCAGATGGGCAAACACTCCGACCTGCGGGTGGGGGTATGTATGCCGGACGATGTGGCCAACATTCTTCTGTTCCTGGCCAGCGACGAGTCCCGGGCCATCACCGGTCAGACCATCGTCAGCGATTTTGGCAGCACGTTGTAAGGAAGTCAAAGAGAAAAACCACGGAAAAATTTCAGGGGAATGAGACTCCAATCCTCACAAGGAAAAAGCAGAGGAGCCGTCCTTTTGGACGGCTCCTCTGTTTTTTTGCAACCGCTCTCAGCCCTGAGAGGGAGCGCCGACGGGGCAGACCCCGGCGCAGGTGCCGCAGTCGATGCAGGTGCCGGCGTCGATGACGTACTGGCTGTCCCCCTGAGAAATGGCGGAAACAGGGCAGGCGTCGGCGCAAGCTCCGCAGCTTACGCAAGCGTCACTGATCACATAGGCCATTGGTTTTACACCTCCATGTCACTAAAGACTGAAACCATTATACCATACCTTTTCCAAATTTCAATGCTAAATTCCGTAGAAACTGGGTATATTTTTGAGGACGAAATCAAAGCGCCCCAAGGGTTTTCGGTTGCCTGTCGCTAACTCACGGGGTCTTATTGCGGAAGGAGCTGACGGGATCATAAGCGCTATTGAATTCACCGCCGGGGCGGAGACCGCCCTGCGTCTTGCCCAGGAGAGCGCCGCCGAGCTGGGGCACAGCTATGTGGGCACGGAACATCTGCTGTTGGGGGTGGCCCGGGAGGGCCGGGGGCCGGGGGCCAAAGTTCTCGCCTCCGCCGGGCTTACCGCCGACGTCCTGCGAAATGCCCTGGTGCGGCTCATCGGGCTGGGAGCGGCGGGAGGCCTGCCCACCCAGGGGCTTACTCCCCGGTGCCGGGAGTGCTTGGAGCTTGCATTGCGGGAGGCCCGCCGCTGTCAGGCCCACCGGGCGGACACCGGGCACCTGCTCACCGGACTTTTACAGCAGCGGGACAGCGCGGCGGCGCGGGTCATTGCCGCTGCGGGAAAGGAGCCGCGCCGGCTCTTGGGAGATGTGACTGCCGCCTTTGGCGCCGAACAGCCCCGGCCCATAGAGCGCCGTCGCCCAGAGCGGGAGGAGCGGCCCAGCTCTTCCACCAAGCTGCTGGACCAATTCTCCCGGGACCTGACCGCTATGGCGGCAAACGGCGAACTGGATCCGGTGGCCGGCCGGGAGGCGGAGGTGCGCCGGGTGGTGGAGATCTTAGCCCGAAGGCGGAAAAATAACCCCGCCCTCATCGGAGAACCGGGGGTGGGCAAAACTGCCATAGCCGAAGCCTTGGCCTCCGCCATCGCCGGGGGCCGGGTGCCGGATGACCTGCGGGGCAAACGGCTCATCGCCTTAGACCTCTCCTCAATGGTGGCGGGGACCAAATACCGGGGGGAATTTGAGGAACGGGTCAAAAATATCCTCGCCGAGGTCCGCCGCTCCGGAGACGTGATCCTCTTTCTGGACGAACTTCACACCATCGTGGGCGCAGGCTCCGCCGAGGGAGCCATCGACGCCGCCAACATCCTAAAGCCCGCCTTGGGCCGGGGC
>CATKDV010000184.1:0-4289 GCA_949746985.1 uncultured Eubacteriales bacterium
GCCGCTGAGGATCAGGCTGCCGATCAGCACCGCCCAGACAAACCCGGAGAAGTCCAGTCCGTTGCCCAGACTGGCTCCCACCGACATACTGGCGGAGAAAAAGGTGAAGCCCAGCATAATAAAGAACATGGGCCAGAATTTTTTGCGGGCTGTTTGGGGCACAGGCTCCAAAGAGTAGTCCGCATCGGTGACGGCAACGGGCTTTGTTTCAGGTGTAGTCATGACGTTCTCTCCTTTTCTGAGGGTTTCGGATGGGTAAAAAAAGAGACGACCAAAAATGGTCGTCTCAAAAAATAACTCCACCCAAAAGGGAAAGAAAACTCCCACGGCGACGCTCCTTCCGGCTAAACAGTCCTGCGGCGGTCATGGTCCTTCCCCCTTTCATTAGGGGCTATGATACCAGAAGATGGCTCTTAAGGCAAGAGAAAATTTTTCATTTTGCAGTCTTTTTCCTTTTTGCACAAAAAGAAGGCAGCCGGCAGGCCAAGACTTGTAGGAAGAGGGCAAGCCCTTTTCCTTATAGCAGCCGCAAAAAGGCCAGCGCCGCCGCCACGCTCACCGCGATCACCGCCGCCGACGCGCACAGCTCCATCCAGCCCGCCACCCGTTCCCGGCGGGTCATGGGGATTTGAGGCGCGGCGGCCTCCTCCCGCTCCTTCTCACAGGAGACCTCCTGCGCCGCCCGGGTCAGGTCTTTCCACGCCCGCTTTGTCTCCAGCCGCTGGCGGCACCGGGCAAAATCAAGGATCTCCCCCCGCCCCTCCGGGGAGCCGGGGGCGGCAACCGGTATCAGCGTCACCAGATCCGCGCCTCCGCTGACCTTGACTTTTTTGGCGTTTAAATGATAATAAATGGTATCCATGGCAAAAGCTCCTCCTCTGGATTTGATAGTTTTACTCTACCACATCCACAGTCCCAATAATCGGGCACTTAATACCCAGCCCGGGAATGGAACGTCTGTTCTTTTTATACTATACAACGTTTGTTCGATTTCGTCAAGAACAAATTTTCGATTTTTAATTTTTTTGAAAGGAAGGAAACTTTTTCTTTTTTCTCTCGTCTAAAAAATAGAGATGGGCCAAAGCCCAAAAAAGGAGGAGAACCATGAAACTACGAAAGCTTGCCGCCGCACTGACCACCGGAGCCCTGACCCTGGCTCTGGCCGTCCCCGCTCTGGCGTCTGAGTCCGCCGACCAGCGGCTGGCCAAGGTGACCCTGGCCGTAAAGGGGGCCCTTGGCATCGGAGACGAGTACACCGAGTTTTACGGCGAACCCGACGAGACCGCTCTGGGCACCCGCTGGAGCCTGAGCTGGAAGAATGAGGACGGGGAACTGAGCGTCACCGCCACAGACGAGGGAAAGGTCCTCTCCCTCAACCGCTGGGAGGGGAGCTACAAGGCGGAGCCCATCCTGGCCGGAGAAAAAGGCGCCCGCACCTTTCCCGCCATGACCCGGGCGGAAGCTCAGACGTGGGCCGAGGCCTTCCTGGACCGGGTCCTGGCAGACAACGAGAAAGTGGTCTTTTCCGATGAGTGGGAGGAGTCCCTCTCCGCTACCGAATATTCCTTTCGGGGGAATGTCGAGCTCAACGGCCTGCCCTCCCCCATGACCGTCTATGTCCGGGTGCGGCTCTCCGATGGGGAGGTGACCCGGTTCTGGCGGGGAGATGTGTCCGACTACGCCGGAAAGCCCGGCACTCCTGAGACCTCCACCACCGCCGACCGGGCCAGGGAGCTGCTGAAGACCACCCTGGATCTGCGCCTGGAGTATGTGCTGAAGGAGGGCGACGGGGAGAACCGGGCGGTGCTCCGCTATCTGCCCAACGGTACCGACGAATTTTATGTGGACGCCGCCACCGGGGAACTGGTCAACCTCACCGAACTGCGGGACAGGCTGCGCCGGCAGGACAGCGTTGCCGGCGGGGATATGGAAAAGGTCTACAACACTCTGAAGACCGAGGCCATGGCCGAGGATGGGGCAGCCTCTGTGCCCACTCTGAACCCCACCGAGCTGGAGGGGGTAGCCAAGCTGGAGGACGTGCTGGACAAAGAGGCCCTGGACAAGAAGGTCAAGGCCTGGAAAGAGCTGGGGCTGGATAAGTATACCTTGGGCTCGGCCAGCTACTCTGTGGACCGGGAGACCGGGGATGTGACCGCCCGGGTGTCTTATGGCAGGAACACCGAAGATGGGATCTGCCGCCGCTATGTGACCCTGAACGCCAAGACCGGAGAGCTTCTCAGCATGTCGGGCAGCAATCCCTACCGGACAAGGCAGGACGGGACAAGATACCTTACCGCCCAAGCCGCCCAGGAAAAGGCCGAGGCCTTCCTGAAGCTCCTTTGGCCCGGCCAGTTGGCCAAGACCGAGGTCTATAACGCCCCCGACGAGGACGCCGGCGTCACCGTGTGGGTCTTCACCTTTGCCCAGAAGGTCAACGGCTACTTCTTCCCCGGCAACTCCCTCTCCGTTCAGGTAGACGCCGCCGACGGGTCCATCATGGGCTTTTCCAAAAGCTTTGATGACGAGGTGAGCTTTGATGCCGCCGAGGGACTCATCACCGGGGAGGCCGCCGTGGACGCCTGGTGCCAAAGTTTCCCCGTGGAGCTTGCCTATATGGAGATCCCCGTGGCCCTGGATATGACCAGGGAGTTCGAGCTTCTCCGCAATGCGGGCTATTCCTACTACAACGCGCTGAAGCCCGGCTACGCTCTGGGGGACCGGGACGCCTGGTACTCCGGGGTGGACGCCAAGACCGGGGAGCTGGTGAAGAGCGAGACCGCCGAGCCGGAGCGAATGGCTTACGACGACCTGGAGGGCCACTGGGCCAAAGAAATTCTGGAGGAGCTGGCCCGGTACAGCGTGGGCTGGTGGGGCGGCAAGGCCCAGCCGGACAAGGCCCTGACCCAGCTGGACTACATCATCCTCCTGGCCAGTGTCAGCGGATACCGCTATGACCCCCTGCGTGCGGAGGACGTGGACGCGCTTTATGACTTCGCCGTTCGCCAGGGCCTGCTCGCCAAGGCCGAGCGGCAGGAGGACAGAGTCCTCACCCGCTCCGAGGTGGTGAAGATGTTCCTGAACAGCGAGGGCTACGGTCCCATCGCCCAGCTTCCCGGCATCTTCCGGTGTGATTTTGCCGACGCCGCCGACATCCCCGAGGCCGATTTGGGCTATGCGGCCCTGGGCCAGGGCCTGGGCATTATCGGCGGTGACAGCGCGGGCAACTACGCTCCCGCCCGCCTCGCCGTCCGCAGCGAGGCTGCGGCCCTCCTTTGGAATTATATGAAACGGTAACTGGGATATAAAAACACCGGGTATTCTTCCTCGAGAAGAATACCCGGTGTTTTTTGTTTTTGATCAATTCTTAGTCGTACCGTCCGCATTAAAGACGGGCAGGGGGGCCAAAAATGTAATATCCTTCCGGTCCAAAGCGTCCCCCTCGGCCAAAATGGCGGCCTTGCCGGTGACCACGCCCCCGGCGGCCTTCACCAGCTTCTCCAGCGCATGGAGGCTCTCCCCGGTGGAGATCACGTCATCCACAATGAGGATCCGCTTGCCCTTCATCCTCTCGCAGTCGTCTGCCCCCAGAAACAGGTCCTGCTGCCGCAGGGTGGTGATGGAGCGGACGGACACATGGACAGGGTCCCGCATGTAGACCTTGGAGCCCTTCCGGGCCAGAAAATAGTAGTCGGCTCCGGATTGGCGGGCCATCTCATGGATCAGGGGGATCCCCTTCGCCTCAGCGGTGATCATATAGTCGTAACTGTCGGAAGGGATCCTCTTCAAAAGCTCTGCCGCGCAGGCCGTTGTAAGCTCTGCGTCCCCAAAGAGGACAAAGGCGGCAATGTACAGCTCGTCTGTCACAGGGCACAGGGGCAGGTCTCGCTTCAAGCCGGCAACATTCATGGTGTACGTCATAGTGGCAGCTCCTCATCTCATTCAGATTCGGCGGGCATCCGCCTTTATTTACAGTTCATTATACCGCGGGATCAGGGGATTTGCAAGGGCCGACGGTCTCAGGTTTTTTGTTTTGCCAGCTTCCGTCCATACCACACCCGGTTGAAGCAGCTTCCCAAAATAATGATATTGCCGCACAGGTAAAGCCACACCAGCAAAATGACCACCGACCCCAAGGAGCCGTAGATCAGGGAGTACCGGGAGGACAGGCCGATGAAGTAAGAAAACAGAACGGAGGCCAGCACCAACGCCCCCGAGGCCAAAAAAGCTCCCGTCAAAATGGGCGGCCGGGGCCGGCCCCGGGGGGCGGTGGCCCGGTAGACCAGCATGAC
>CATKDV010000185.1:0-4585 GCA_949746985.1 uncultured Eubacteriales bacterium
ACAGCCCATGGGCCGCCGTGTAAAGACAAGTGCCTGCTTGTCCCAGTGCCTCACAGGAAACGCCCCTATATATAGGTAAGCGCTTCCGCAAGGACAACTGCCTTGCGCGTTTCGCGCGAATGGGTCTTTTTCGATGGTTCGAAGCAAGCGCCGCTTACTTCTTGCCGGCCTTGGGCTTCTTGGCACCGTACTTGCTGCGGGCCTGCATCCGGCCGGAGACGCCCTGAGTATCCAGAGAACCGCGGATGATGTGGTAACGCACACCAGGCAGATCCTTGACACGGCCGCCGCGGATCATCACCACGGAGTGCTCCTGCAGGTTGTGGCCGACGCCGGGGATATAGGCGGTGACCTCGTAGCCGTTGGTGAGCTTCACACGGGCGATCTTACGAAGGGCCGAGTTGGGCTTCTTGGGAGTCGAGGTACGCACGGCGGTGCACACGCCTCTCTTCTGGGGAGAGGGCAGGTCGGTCTCCTTGTCCTTCAGGGTGTTCAGGCCGAACTGCATGGCGGGGGAGTTGGACTTGTAAGTCGCCTGCTTGCGGCCCTTCCGAACGAGCTGATTGAACGTAGGCATGGTTTTCCTCCTTTCTTTACGGTTGATTTCTATATTTTAACGAGATACCGGTAAAAATATCCCGCTAAAACCAAAGCAGAGGGCTTATTCCCGCACCAGGGCGGCCACAGCGGCTCCCACAGAGATCCCACAGGCCCTGCCCAGGGCCTCCATGGAGCACTCCCGCACCGTCTCCACGCCCTTTTCTCCGCAGAGGGCTTCAATGGGCTCCGTGATCCGGGGATCTGCGTCCTGTGCCAGGAACACCCGCAGAGCCCTGCCGGCCTCCAGCGCCCGCTTGACCTGCTTGGCGCCTGTGACCTTACATTGTGTGGAAAGCTCTGTCAACATGGGTGGCCTCCTATCTGGAAATGGGCGCACTCCTCCCTTGAGAAGAGGCCCACGCAAAATGGAATTATAGCATAGGGTGATTGGCAAGTCAAGGATTTTTCCGTTTTTCAGGCCCTTTTGGAGCAAAAACGGGACGTTCCGCCCGGTATTTCCACCCCGGCGGACGTCCCACTCTCCTTTTTAGAGTTATGTAAACTACCTATTCAAAGCCGAAGGGGCACGGAATCAGTTATGTAAACCTCCTCCGGCGTCACATGGCATGCCCGCGTCAGGATCTCCACTCCGGCCTTCGCCGCCCGGCGGAGCACCTGACCGAAGGCGGGGTGGGTGCGGTCATTGGGAGAAAATCCTTCCGCCCCGGCCATCTGGATGACAAAGCACACTGCGGCCTCGTAGCCCTCGGCCCTGGCCCGGATCAGCTCCTCCAGGTGCTTCACCCCCCGCTGGGTGGGGGCGTCCGGGAAGTACGTCCAGCCCCCCTCCTCCAGGGTGCAGCCCTTTACCTCGACGAACCCCTTTCGCTCTCCCGCTTCCCAGTAGAAGTCGAACCGGGAGTTGCCCCAGGTGGTCTCGGGGCGGAGCAGGGTCAGCCCCGGCACAAAATGCCCCGCCTGGGCCCACTCCTCGAACAGGCGGTTGGGGGCCTGGGAATCCATGTTGATGAGCCGGCGCCCCTTCTCCACCGCCACCAGGTCAAAGGCGGTCTTTCGGGCGGGGTTGGGGGACTTCTCCATGTAGACGGTGCAGCCGGGCACCAGCAGCTCTTTGCACCGGCCGGTGTTCTTCACATGGACGGTCAGCTCCTCCCCATTCAGCAGCACCTGGGCAATGAACCGGTTAGGCCGGCTCAAAAAGATAGCCTTATGGATATTTTGATAGCGCATCCCCGTCTCCTTTCAAGCTGGGGCACATTTATTTCTTTAATTGCTCCAGCTTATGAATAAACGCTCTCTCATCTGCTGATAGAGCCTTTTCTTCTTTACATATCCACCCCACATAGATCTCAATCTGACAATTTTGTATCGGAATGCTACGAATCCCAAATCGCTCCAGATCCATGCGGCTGACTCCAGGCCCCAATCGAAAAACCGTTGTATCTTGTAAAAAGGATATCATCGCTCCACATCCATTCACAAAAACGGTATTTTTTATCTGGTGGAACTTTACGCCGTCTATTTCCACGCAGGAAGTCAGGTTGGAAAAGCAATCGTCAGGCATCCGAACCGGAGCGTATGAGAGAAGCTCATGAAGCTCAACAGAGTCACGATTATACAAAGGACTTTTGGGGCCCACATTTACATACCAGGAATCTTGAAAAAGTTGAGTCAATTGCAGCCTTTTTTGCTTTAATTGGTGCTTCAAAGTCCTGCATTGCTCACTGTTATATACCAAAACGCCAATATCTGCAGCGCCGTTTTCCACGCGTTCAATGACCTCTTTTATGCGACACTCCACCAAATGATAGGAGATATTATTGTGACCAGAACTTTGGCTGTATAGTTCCCCCAGCAGTCGTGGAACAGAAAAGAAGGGATAGGATACAATAGACAATGTCCGGGAGAGACTTTCCTGCGAAAGGCTGTCAATGATCCCCTTCTGTTCCAAGATCACCTTCGCATGGGAATATAGTTTTTCCCCCATCTCAGTCATTGTAACACCGTGACGGCTGCGCTTCAAAACAGGATATCCCAGTTCCTCCTCCAAATTTTTCATCGCTTTGCTGAGATTTGACTGTGTAACAAACAGCTTTTCTGCCGCCTTATTCATACTTTTACAGTCTGCGATCACCACAAAATATTCCAGCTGGTGTAACTGCATTGCGTTCCCTCTCTATCATTAGTCGTTTTATTGATATGTCGCTTATAAATAAAAGGACTTGGCCGAAACATAAAAATTCCCGTAAAATAATTATAGGCAATCTATATTGTGAAGTCAAGAACGGCAGATCCCCTGTCTAATTATCAGCTTTATTCCCCTGAATACTGCCCGCTCATCTTCCACTGAAGATAACCGGGGTATAATAAATTTTGGAGGTATCCAGCATGTCTACCGCAATGTACATCCCAGAGCCCTTCCGCATTAAATCTGTAGAGCCCTTGAAAATGCTTACCCGGGAAGAGCGGGAAGAAAGGATCCGACAAGCACATTATAACCTCTTCAATCTGCGCAGCGATGACGTCTACATCGATCTTCTCACTGATTCCGGAACAGCTGCCATGAGCTCCGCCCAGTGGGCCGGCGTTATGCAGGGCGATGAATCCTACGCCGGCGCCAAGAGCTATTACAAACTTGTAGACGCCTGCAAAGATATCTTTGGCTATGGCTATATCCAGCCTGTGCATCAAGGCCGGGCCGGTGAAAAAGTTCTCCTTCCCCTTTTGCTGGGCAACGAGAAATTTGCCATTTCAAACATGTTCTTCGACACTACCCGGGCCCATGTGGAGTTGGCCGGCGCCAGGGCGATCGACTGCGTTGTCGACATCGCCAAGGATCCTTCCAAACGCGCTCCCTTCAAGGGAAACATGGATATTGAAAAAATGGAGCAGGCCATCCAGAAGCACGGGGCTGACAAAATCGGACTTGTGGTTATGACCATTACGAACAATGCCGCCGGCGGGCAGCCTGTTTCTATGAAAAACCTCAAAGAAGTTTCTCAAGTGTGCAAGAAGTATGGGATCCCCTTGAGCATTGACGCCGCCCGATATGCGGAGAATGCCTATTTTATCCAGCGTGATGAAGACGGCTATCAGAACACTTCCATTAAGGATATTGTCAGAGAAATGTTCAGCTATGCCGATATGTTTACCATGTCCTCCAAAAAGGACGCCATCGTCAACATGGGCGGTCTCGTTGGTATCAAGGATGAAAATTCTCCTTTGATCTTAGAGCTGAAAGCAAACTGCATCGTGTCGGAGGGCTTTGTGACCTATGGCGGTCTGTCTGGACGTGAGCTGGAGACGCTTGCCATTGGCCTGTATGAAGGTATTGACGAAAACTATCTGCGCTATCGCATTGGTCAGGCCGAGTATTTGGCGTCAAAGCTGGATAGTGCCAAAATCGCCTATCAGGCCCCGGTAGGCGGACATGGGGTATTTGTAGACGCTGCCGCACTCTTTCCCCAGATCCCCTATTATGAGTTCCCCGCCCAGGTGTTGTGCATTGAGCTTTACAAGGAAGCCGGCATCCGCACTTGCGATATCGGCTCCTATATGTTGGGGAATGATCCCGATACCGGCGAACAATTAAAGGCTGATTTTGAGTTTACCCGCCTTGCCCTTCCCCGGCGGGTGTATACCCAGGCCCACCTTGACATCGTTGCCAATGCACTGATCGCGATCAAGGAACGGGCCCCCAAGATCACGCACGGATACAAAATCACTTGGCAGCCTCCGATTCTCCGCCATTTCCAGGCGCATCTTGCCCCTATAACAGAGTGATCAGATAACCACTCTCATGCAACAGGCTGGACGGCTAATCTGTTTTGCGGTCCAGCCTGTTGTATTTATTTATAAAAAAGAAGAGACGGAATAAAAATCCGTCTCTTCTTTGTGTTGGCGTCACCTATTTTACCAGTCCGTTGCCAGACAAGTATCGTCGGCGCAAGTGAGCTTAACTGCCGTGTTCGGGATGGGAACGGGTGGACCCTCACTGCAATCGACACCAACTGCGTCAGCACAA
>CATKDV010000186.1:0-3853 GCA_949746985.1 uncultured Eubacteriales bacterium
CGGCGATGCGTCCCTGGTGGAGGATGATACCGCCGATAAGCTGCACCCGGAAGTGGCGCATCCCCAGCACCCGCCAGGAGGCCTCCCGGCAGGTGGCAAAGGCCTCGGGCAGGATGTCGTCCAGACTCTCGCCGCTCTTCAGCCTCTCCTTAAATTCCGGGGTCTTGGCCTGGAGCTGGGCGTCGGTGAGGCCCTTGTACTCCTCCTCCAGCGCCTCGATCTTCTTCACGATGGGCTCCAGCGCCCGGACTTCCTTCTCCGAGGTGGTACCGAAGAGCTTTTGCAAAATTCCCATATCTTGTTCACCTTTCCTTTGCGGGGTGATATATCCATAATACAACAGGGTATAGTATACCACACTTTCCCACAATAAAAAAGAAGAATTTGTAAATAAGTAGGGGCGGCCCGGAGGGCCGCCCCTAAGAGAGAGGTGAGGAATTTGTCTTATGCGTTGAACACGTATTTGTCCAGTCGGTCAAAGGCTTCCTTGACCCGGGACAAGGGCAGCGCCAGATTCATCCGGATATGGCAGGGGCCGTGAAACATTTTTCCGTCCTGCCAGGCAACTCCAACCTTATACCCCATATTCTCCAGCTCTTCCAGGGTCTTTTTGTGCTTGGCGCACCATTCACTGCAATCAAGGAACAGCATATAGGTTCCTTCCGGTTTCGTGACCTCTACGCCTTCAAAGTGTTGGTTGATGTAATCCACTGCCCAATTGATGTTTTCCGTAAGCGTTTGGCACAGCTCGTCACACCACTCATATCCCTCCGGCCTGTATGCTCCGATCAGGGCGTGCATGGTCAGTACGTTCATTTCATTATACCGGGACAGAGACGCTTCCTTCTCCACCCGATCCCGAAGCCATTTATTATAAATAATGTGATATGCCCCGATCAGCCCACCCAGGTTAAATGTTTTCGACGGAGCGTAGACTGCTACAGTCCGGTTGCGGGCATCTTCACTCACGGACTGAGGCGGAATATGCCTGTGGCCCGTCAGAATAATGTCCGACCAAATTTCATCGGAAACCACATAGACGTCATATTTTTTGCACAGATCCATGAATTGTTTTACTTCCCATTCTTCCCAAACCCGTCCATAGGGATTGTGGGGCGTACAAAAAATCGCCGTGTGGATGGAATTCTCTTTGATCTTCCGTTCCATGTCCTCAAAGTCCATTCGCCAAATTCCCCGCTCATCCTTCACCAGAGAAGAATACACGGCGTTGTATCCGTTGTTGGTCAGGCTGTCAATGAAGCCCACATAGGCGGGAGAGTGGATCAGCACATTCCCGCCCTTAGAACAAAGGATATTCAGAGCCGCGACAACCCCACCCAACACACCGTTTTGATAGCCGATACATTCCTTCGTTAAACCCGTGACCCCGTTGCGCTTTTCCTGCCAGTGGATGATCTCCTGGGTATACTCCTCCCGCGGCTGAAAATAGCCGTACATCGGGTGTTTGGCCCGCTCAATAATGGCCTCCGGGATCGTAGGGCAGGTGGGAAAATTCATATCTGCCACCCACATGGGGATAATGTCAAACCCCTCCCCGGGCAATCCCGGGCCGCCGGGCACCGCTCCAACAGCATCTACCGCTAAAGCGTCCTTTCCTCTTCGGTTGATGACCGAGGTAAAATCATATTTCATGCGTCTTAGTCCTCCGCCGCTGTGGCGGCAATAGCGGCTGCGGCGATCTCTTCCCGCTTTGCCAGCAGGTCTTCCTTTTTCACCGAGCCCGTCCGCAGGCTGATCTGAGACAGAATGATCATTGCCGCAATTACTACCACGCAAAGGATCATAGAGGTAGTGTTCATATCCTTAAACAGGTAATAGGCCACGGCCAATGCGCAAGCGGCGCTGGCCACGCATACCACATTAAATACCGGCGTAGGCATATGGAGCGTCGCGTTCTTCCACTGCTCCGGATAATCCTTTACCAATTTGATCAGCGAGATGTTCATGTACGCGTTGATGGCCATGGTGGGGATCATGACCAAAGAGATCAGGGTGTCAATGGTCAAGTCGGTAAACAGCGGCAGGATGGAGAAGGCCAGCAGCAAGCCCATCACCATGTAAGGATAGCCGTTCTTCGTCGTCCTTTTAAAAACCTTGGGCAGCCAGCCGTCTTCCGCCACCGCCAGCAGCGGATAACGCTGCATTACGATGCCGGCACACAGAGAGGACATGATAGCACAGCAGGCCGCGCCCAAAATAAACACCTTAAACAGCGTGGGGGTAAAGATCTCTCCGGCTACCAAGGACAGATTCTGCCCCATGACCTGCTCTACCGGAAGCACACCGCTGGCCACATAGCCCATCAGTGCATACACAATGCCCACTGTTATGGTAATAAGCAGAATTCCCAAGGGGATCGTGCGGCGCGCTTTCTTTGTGGTCGCCATGACGGAAACAGGGGGCTGTGTGGTACCTTGGCACGCAAAGGCCATGATCGCAATGGCGCTGATAAAGCCTTGGGCGCCGTTGGCCCAGAAAAGTCCGTCCTCATTTGACCAAAAGCCCGGCTTTACCTGCGGCACACCCACAATCACAAACATGGCAATAGACGCCAGCAGCACAAAGGTAATCACCGTCGTCACACTGGACATCATCTTTGTTCCGCCCAGCGACATACCGAAAAACACCAGCATCAGTGCGGCCGCTATCAAATTTTGATAGGGCTCCAGACTTGTAAATACAGAGACAAAATAGCTGGAGAACGCCATGCCAAAGGACGCCATGCCAAAGCCGTTCAGAAGGGTGACCAATGCGGAAAAGCCGGTCATCGTCGGCCCCAGCAGCATGGCCCTCATATCATAATCTCCGCCAGGCATGACAAACATGGATGCCATAATGGGGTGATACAGATACGCAAAAAGGATGTACACGCTGGCAATGCACAACGCCAGTACAATGGATCTTCCGGTGTATCCGATTCCCGAACCCAACATGACAAAGATCCCTGAGCCAATTGTCCCGCCGACCCCCAAGCCAAAGATATCAAGTAACCCTAATTTTTTCTTTTCTGCCTGTTTCATCTCTTTTCCTCCTTCTACAATTTTGTCGCTTAATTATTAAGCATATTTATAATACCATAAATATGCCGTGTTTCAAGCAATTTTTATATATTTAAGATACTTTAGTATTTTGCCCAAATTTTCTGTTCACAATTTGTTCACGTTCCACAACGGGATTGAGGCATATTGGTATAAAAAAGCCGGGCGGCTCTCGCCGCCCGGCTTCCCTTTTACCTTATAAACCGCTCCCGGCTGCGCTTCACGTCGCCGTGATATGCCTCGTTGAGCTTCTCCTGCACCCGCAGATAGGTCTCCAGCTCCTCCTCCGAAAAATCCCCCAGCAGCTCAAAGGTGATGTCCCGGCAGTTCTGGGTAAACGCCTGGTGCCCCCCGTAGATCTTCATCCCCTCTTCCGTCAGGGTCAGGTTGTACACCCGGTTGTTCTCCCGGTTCCGGGTCTGCTCCACCCAGCCCTTCTCCCGCAGCTTGCGCACGATCTGAGAGCAGGCAGAGGCCGTCTTTTTCAGAATGTTCCCCAGGTCGGTAATGGTCACCCCGGGGTGGATGGCGATGAGGTCGATGATCTCTCCCTCCGCCTGGTAGAGGATGGCCTCCCCGTAGTGATGGGGCAGAGAGTCATATTCCACCATCAGCTCGTAAGCCTCATCCTGAGCGTCCCAAACCTTTTTCAGCAGCTCCTGCCGGTTCCTTGCCATATCGCCGCCCCCTTGTCTTTTTTCTATTATAGTCGATTCTTTTCTCCCCCGCAAGCGGAATTTCCGGTTGTCCCAAGGCCCGCCCTGTGATAAGATAGAACAATAGAGCATCATAAA
>CATKDV010000187.1:0-4208 GCA_949746985.1 uncultured Eubacteriales bacterium
CACATCCTTATCCCCTTTCATGCACTGGCGCAGGAAGGCCTCCATCAGGAAGGCCCCGGCGTTGTAGGTCTGGATATACTGGCGGATCAGGGTGAGCTGATTGCTCTGAAGCAGGATATTGGGGGATATGCCCGCCTCGGCAAACCGCTGGTTCACCAGGGTGCCGATCTGGTAGGAGGTGGCCCGCATCATAATGAGCCGCTCGTCCTCCAGCTCCTCCACCTTCACCTTTTTGGCCCCGGCCAGCCGATGGTCCCGGCTGACGCAGAAGAGCAGGGAGGTCTCCATCAGCGGCAGCCAGAGGAAATCGGTGGCGGCCTGGCTGTTCTCGATGATGATGGCCATGTCGATCTGGTGGTTCTGAAGCTGGCGGATGGACTCGATGGAGCCGTATTCGTACATCTCCAGGGCGATCTCGGGATGGCGGCGGTGGAACTGGTTAAAAATAGGCAGAAAGAGGAAGGTGCTGATCATGGGGGATACCCCGATGCGGATGGGGTGGCGCTGCATTCCCAATCCCCGGAGCTTGGCGTCCAGATCGTCGGTCTGCTCCAGCAGGACCTTGGCCCGCTCGTAGAGAAACTCCCCCTCCTTGGTGAGAATGAGCCGGTTTTTCTCCCGGTAGAACAGGGCCAGGGCATAGGTGCTCTCCAAAGTCTTGATGGCGGCGGAGATGGAGGGCTGGGTAATGTGCAGATTGTTGGCCGCCCGGGTGACGCTCCCGGCGTCGCACACCTCGCAGAAATACCGGAGTTGATTCAGCCGAAGCTCGTTCATCCCAGTCCCTCCTTTTTTCAGTATCCAATTAAGCATTATAATAACATTCCCGCCTATTTGCAACCGTCTTTCTCCCCCATTTTTAGCTGTTTTGCACACATTGGTGCTCTCTATTTTTAACTTATAGAAAAAAACTATGGATTTTCTGATATTTTAGTATTTTACTTTAGTTTGCCATGGGTTTAAGATAAGGTTATCTCAGATTTTCCCGCTACAGATAAAATAAAAGGAGGCGTCCCTATGCGAAAAGACAGCGATCTTTTGGGTGAGTTGTCCATTCCGGACGATGTGTATTATGGAGCGCAGACCCTTCGAACCCTGACAATGTTTCCCCCCTCCAAAGAGGTCATCCATCAGTTCCCCAGTTTTATTTTCAGCATGGGCGCTATCAAAAAGGCTTGCGCCCTGGTGAACGAGGATCTGGGGCTCCTCCCGCCCGATATGAGCCGCGCCATCTGTATGGCTTGCGACGAGGTCATGGAGGGAAAGTTCAACGATCAGTTTGTACTGGATATGCTCAGCGGGAACGACTTTGCCCCCATCCATATGAATTTCAACGAGGTCATCGCCTGCAGGGCCAATGAGCTTTTCTGCGGCGAGATGGGCTTTTCCCGGATCCAGCCCAACACCCACGTGAACATGGGGCAGTCCACCTGCGACACCACCTACACCGCCGCCCGCTTTGCCCTGTACCTGGAGCTGCAGAAAGTGACCGCCGCCCTCGCCAAATTGAAGGACGCCTATCAGGGTATCGCGGACAAGTATCGAAACCAGGTAAAGGTGTCCCACACCTGCTTCCAGGACGCCTCCCCCATTGCCGTCGGCCAGTTTTACGACGCCTCGGTCTTCTTCCTCCAGCGGCAGATCGAGCTGCTGGAGCCTCTGCTGGAGGAATCCCTGGAGCACAGCATCGGCTATACCGTCATTGGAACCGGACTTGGTTCCTACCAGGGCTTTCACGAAAAGATCAATCCAGTTTTGGCCGGTATTCTGGGCGCCCCGGTCCATTTCTCCCGTTGTCCCTTTGACGACCGCCAGTATGCCGACTATTTCCTGCGGGTATCGGCAGCTCTGAAATCCGCCATCACCGGCGTGTCCAAGATGGCCCGGGATATCCGGGTCATGTCCAGCGGTCCCCGGGCCGGCTTCGCCGAGATCACCATTGCTCCGGTGCAAAACGGTTCCTCCTTCTTCCCCGGAAAGGTAAATCCCTCTCTGGCTGAGCTGGTCAACATCGCCTGCTACCAGGTGTGCGGCTGCGATCTGAGCATCACCATGGCTGTGGAGGCCGGGGAGCTGGACTGCTCCCCCTGGTATCCCGTCTTTACGGTAAATACCCTCAACGAGGCCTCCTACATCTACCGCACCATAGAGGCCTTTGCGGAAAAATGTGTATCTACCATCCAGCTCAATGAAGCTCTAAACCGGGAGAAAGCGGAAAAATCCCTTGGCATGGCCTCCGCCGCCTCCGCCCTCTTTGGCTATAAAAACGCCACTAAGGTAGCCCGCTACGCCTCCGAGCATGATATACCGGTAAAGGATGCAGTCGTACAACTTGGCCTTATGGAGCAGGAACAGGCCTACGAGATATTTGATCCGCTGACCCTCACGGATATGGAGAAAAGCAGCGCTCTGATGAGCTCCTCCGCCCGTGACGACCGGTATTGACAGTCTGGTCCTCTTCGGAAAGGAAGTGAGGTAACGGCAAATTCTCCCCGAAAATGCTCAAAAATGCAAACAACAGAGAAATAGGAGGTAAGTCATGGCTACTCTGAATCCTGCGCTGGAACCCAAGAAAAGAAAGGAACGGCATCCCTTTTTTGCTCTGATCCTGATCCTTCTTGTCATTGCGGTCCTCGGCAACTTTATCCCCAGCGGCCAGTATATCCGGGAAACCGTGGACGGCATCACCCGGGTGGACCCCCAGAGCTATACTGTCATCGACAAGCTGTACACCAGCGTGTCCATGTTCTTCGAGTCCTTCCATTTCGGCGTGGTGAATACCGCCAGCCTCATGTCCCTGATGTTCTTCGTGGGCTTTGGCTTCCATGTCCTTCAGGAGATCAAGCTGCTGGATACCGCCATCTACAAGCTCTCCGGGGTATTGAAAAAGGTGCCCTTCCTGGTGGTATGCCTGGTCCTCATGTCGGTCTTCATCGTCATCATGTGGTTCACCGGCCTGTATGATCTGGCGGTTGTCTTTATTCCAATGGTAGTGCCCCTGGTCCTTGCCCTGGGCTATGACGTGATGACCGGTGCGGCCCTGGTCCTTGTGGCCTGTTCCGTAGGCTTTACCGCCGCGCTGGCCAACCCCTGGTTCACCGGTATCGCCCAGCCCATTGCTGAACTGCCCCTGTACTCCGGCATGGGCTATCGCGCCATCTGTACTCTGGTCCTGCTGATCCCCGGCCTTATTTATCTGATGGCTTATGCCAAAAAGGTCAAAGCCGATCCCAGCAAATCCATCCTGGCCGATACCGAGATGCCCTATGAGGCGGTGGATGAAAATGCCAACCTCCAGTTCACCCCCCGTTTGATCCTGGCCGGCATTGCGTTCCTGGTCATCTTTATCTATATGATCTACGGCTGTCTGCAGCTGGAGTTCAGCTATCCCCAACTCTCCGCCTGCTTCGCCGCCATCGGCATCGTATGCGCCCTCATCATGGGAAAGGGTCTCAATGACATCTGTCAGCTTATGTCTGACGGCATGAAGTCCATGTTCATGGCCGCCGCCGTCATGGTCTTTGCCCGGTCGGTGCTCTACATCATGGACCAGATCCTCATCACCGACACTATCATCTACGCCCTGTCCTTCGTGGTCCGTGCCCTGCCCAACTGGCTGGCCGCCGTGGGGATCTTTATTCTGCAGACCATCATCAACTTCTTCATCCCCTCCGGCTCCGGTCAGGCCGCCATCACCATGCCCATCATGATCCCCCTGGCCGACATGGCCGGTATCTCCCGTCAGGTCTGCTGTCTGGCCTCCCAGTTCGGCGACGGTCTGTCCAATTTCATCTGGCCCACCGTGGGTTCCCTTCTGGCTGTTCTTGCCGGGTCCAGCATCCCCTACAGCAAGTGGGCCAAGTGGTTCACCCCCCTGTTCCTCATCCTCTCCGTCGCCTGCTGCATCCTGTTGGTGGCGGCAGTTCAAATCGGCTACGGCCCCTTCTGAGGCGGCCTTCCGTTTTCTTCGCCCCCTATTCCCCGGCAGCAAAAATTTCCAATCCCACGAATTCCTGTTTTACTTTTGTCGTCAACTCGTGTAGAATAGGAGCAGTAAAAGTCAAAACCTGTTTTTAGGGGGTGCTCTCCATTTGAATGAATTTCGTCTTGAACACGACTCCATGGGCCAGGTCCAGG
Source organism: uncultured Eubacteriales bacterium (assembly GCA_949746985.1). GTDB lineage: Bacteria > Bacillota > Clostridia > Oscillospirales > Oscillospiraceae > Vermiculatibacterium. The sequence goes on from CATKDV010000187.1 coordinate 4,138, forward strand.
TCCCCGTGGACTGTTACTGGGGCGCCCAGACCCAGCGGAGTTATGAGAATTTCCGCATTGGCTGCGAAAAG
>CATKDV010000188.1:0-2602 GCA_949746985.1 uncultured Eubacteriales bacterium
ATCATCGGCCGGGAGATCGGGGCGGGCCGCAGGGAGGGTGTCTACGAGACCGGCCTGTGTCTGGATACGCTGGCCTTCCTGGCAGGCCTCATCGTAGGGGCGGTCTTCATCGTCCTCACTTACACCCTTTTCGAGCCGGTGGTCTACCCCCTGTTCCACCTGTCCCAGGAGGCCTCTGAGATCGCCACCATGATGAGCGTGGTCTCCTTCGCTATTCTGGCCGTCCGCTCCTTCAACACCACCAATGTGGTGGGAGTCCTCCGGGGCGGCGGGGACGTACGGGCCGCCACCATCATCGACCTTCTCCCCATGTGGCTTCTCTCCCTGCCCCTGGCCGCCCTGGCGGGGCTGGTGTTCCACTGGGGCATCCTGCCGGTGTACCTGTGCATCTCCCTGGATAACGTGGTCAAGCTGGTCCTGGGGGTCTGGCGGCTGCGCAGCGGAGTCTGGATCCGGGATATCACCGCCGCCTGATTGGCAGTCATGGCCTTTTATCGCTAAAAACCGCTTTCTGTTTTTCAGAGGGCGGTTTTTTCTCTTGTTCACATTTAATTTACAACCCCAGCTATTGACATTCCCGCCCTGGGGTGGTACATTATATTAGCACTCAATAAAAGCGAGTGCTAAAACCATAAAGGAGATGAGCGGTTTGGAGTTGAGCGAGCGAAAAAAGAAGATCCTCCGGGCCGTCATTGAGCTCTATGTCCAGAACGCCGAGCCTGTAGGCTCCAAGGCGGTGGCCCAGTGGGCGGGGCTGGATGTGTCCTCGGCCACCATCCGCAACGACATGGCCGACCTGGAGGACCAGGGCTACCTGGAGCAGCCCCACACCTCCGCCGGGCGCATCCCCTCCCCCAAGGGCTACCGGCTCTATGTCAACGAGCTGATGGGGGACTACAAGCTCTCCCTTCAGGAGACCGAGCGCATCAACGCGGCCCTCAAGGGCAAGATGCAGGCCCTGGACCGGGTCATTGACGAGGCAGGCCGGGTGGTGGCCAAGCTGACCCAATACCCCGCCTTTGCCATCACCGCTCCCCCGGAGCGGGTGACTATCCGCCGCTTCGACCTTCTCCTGGTGGAGGAGACCGCCTTTATCGCCGTGGTGATGACCGACGCCAATACCGTCCAGAATAAGCTCCTGCGCCTGGACCGGGAGCTGAGCGAATCCCAGCTTCAAATGCTGGGCACCCTTCTGAATACCGGCTTTACCGGCCTCACCCTCTCCGAGCTTGGCCCCAAGCTGCAGGAGGTCTCCCGCCACGCCGCCCCCGACGCCTACCAGCTCATCGAGCTGGTTGTGACCTTCGGCATGGAGGTGCTGGAGGAGCTGTCCAAGCAGCCCATCCACACCGCGGGCATCGCCAACCTGCTGGAGCACCCCGAGTTCCAGAGCCTGGAGAAGGCCCAGCCCCTCATGAGCTTTCTGGACCACGCCGACTCCGCCTCCCTCCCCGCCAAGCTCAGCGTGGGGGAAGGCTCCAACATTGTCATCGGCCCCGAGAACGTCAGCGAGGCCCTGAAGGACTCCAGCGTGGTCATGGCCAGCTACGACCTGGGGGACGGCATGAAGGGCCTCATCGGCGTGGTTGGCCCCACCCGTATGGATTACGCCAAAATTTCCGCCCGGCTGGCCTACGTGGCCCAGGGCCTGTCCCAGATCATGGGCCAGGCCGCCCTGCCGGACGATAAGCACACCAAGGAGGGAACGTCTTGAGCAAGAAAGAGAAGAAACCCACCGCCCCCCAGCCCGACGAGGCTCCGGAGATCCAGGAGACCCTCTCCGCCCCCGAGGAGGCGGCCCCCGAAACGCCGGAGGGTCCCACGGAGGTGGAGTCCCTGCAGCAGACCATCGCCCAGCAGGAGGACAAATTCCTCCGCCTGTGCGCCGAGTACGACAACTTCCGCAAGCGGACCCAGAAGGAGAAGGACGCCATCTATGCCGACGCCACCGCCGCCGCAGTCAGCGCCCTCCTCCCCGTCTACGACAACCTGGAGCGGGCCTTGAAGCAGGACACCGCCGACGAGGCCTACAAAAAGGGCGTGGAGATGACCATGACCGGCCTTCTCAAGGCCCTGGAGGGCCTTGGGGTCACCCAGATCGACGCGGCAGGCCAGAGCTTCGATCCCAACATCCACAACGCCGTCATGCACGTGGAGGACGAGACTCTGGGCGAGAACACGGTGGCCGAGGTCTTCCAATCCGGCTTCCTCCTGGGTGAAAAGGTCATCCGCTTCGCCATGGTCAAGGTGGCCAACTGACGTTGCATAAAATCAATTTACAATATATTGGGAGGCAAACATTATGTCTAAAATCATCGGTATCGACTTAGGTACGACCAACTCTTGCGTAGCGGTCATGGAGGGCGGCGAGGCCGCCGTCATCGCCAACGCCGAGGGCAACCGCACCACCCCCTCGGTGGTGGCCTTCGCCAAGGACGGGGAGCGCATGGTGGGCCAGGTGGCCAAGCGCCAGGCCGTCACCAACCCCGACCGCACCGTCTCCTCCATCAAGCGGGAGATGGGCACCGACTACAAGGTGGCCGTGGACGGCAAGAACTACACCCCTCAGGAGATCTCCGCCATGATCCTCCAGAAGCTGAAG
>CATKDV010000189.1:0-11794 GCA_949746985.1 uncultured Eubacteriales bacterium
ATCTTGTGCCTGCGGAGGATCTCCCGGGCCTCGTCCAAAGTGGTTCCTTCGGGCGCAGTGACCAGGTTGTCCTTCGTCATCACGCTGTCAATAAGCTTGGACATATCGGTCTCGAATTTCATGTCCCGGTTGGTGATGATGCCGATGAGCTTGCCGTTATCGCAGATGGGCACGCCGGAGATCCGGTACTTGGCGCACAGTTCATTGGCCTCGGCCAAGGTATGTCCGGGGGCCAACCAGAAGGGGTTGGTGATGACTCCGTTCTCGCTTCTCTTGACCATATCCACCTGCTCGGCCTGGGCCCCGATGGACATATTTTTATGGATGATGCCGATGCCGCCCTCCCGGGCGATGGCGATGGCCATACGGGACTCGGTCACCGTATCCATGGCCGCGCTCATCAGAGGGATGTTCAGAACGATCTTCTTGGTTAGGTGGGTGTGCAGATCGATGTCTGCGGGAAGCACATTGCTCTCCGCCGGGATCAGGAGCACATCATCAAAGGTGAGTCCCTGTTTCAAAAATTTGCGGGTGGCGTCCGAATTGACCATGCGGCATCTTCCTTCCTTCTGTTTGATTTTTGGATAAATTTTATCTATTCTAATCTCCCCAGGGCAAATTGTCAAGGGCCAAAATTCCATCAAAGCGGCCCACTCCGTCCAGGCTTTCTCCGCGGACGCACCAGCCCTCCCCATCCCTTCCTCTCCATAAGCGCACGGTCTCGCCCGCCAAGCACTCAGAGAGATAGCACAACTGAAGTCCGGAGACAAATTTCCCCGCCCCGATCTCCTCCAGGCTCAGGGCGTCACAGAGAAAGTCGGCATACCGGGTGTTGTTTACATGACCATTGATATCCGTGTCAGAGTAATGGAGCCGCCGCTCCTCCACCGGCTCCAATCCCCCCGGAAGACGCAGTTTCCGCAGCGTATCGGTCCGGCAAAGGCTGCCGCCGCTGGTATCCTCGATCTCCCCCACCCCATTCAGGTGGAGCAGTTTATGGCTGTCCACTCCCGCCAGCACCCAGGCTGAGAGGGCCCGGCCCACGTTCTTCCCGCCTGCGGAAAGGTCGAACTCCCGGTACATCACCGCCGCCTTTCCTCCCCGGTGCCAGGTCTTAATGGTCACCGGCTCATTCCAAAGGAGGGGGCGATCCAGCTCATAGCGGATCCGGGCCAGCATCCAAAAGGCGTGATAGCGCTCCCGCACCTCGGGGCCCGAGAGGTGGATAGCCCCGGCAGCCTGGAGGGCCGCCTCCTGCAGAAGGCCCAGCACCGCCGAGGGACGGCAGTGTCCAAAGAGGTCTGTATCCCGGGAGTCCACCCGGCAGGTGTGTTCATAGAAAACGTCCATCATTCCTTCCCCTTTCCGCCAATGATCAGGGTATAGCGGCAGCACAGGTCCTCCAGGTCCTCCCCTGTGGCGGCGGGGAGCCGAAGCTTGGCGCCGCAGTCCGCGCAGGCCAGTTCCACAGAGCTGTAAAGTATTTTTACCTTATAATTTTTAGAGCCGCAGGCGCAGGAGACGCCGCCCCGGGCGGCGATATCTCTCAGCTCTCCCAGAACCTCGGTCATGATGGTCTCATTGAGGAAAGTCCCCTCTTCCCCGGGCTTTTCCGCCATCTGGGCGGCGGCTCCCTCCAGACGGCGGAGGGCCCGGAGGACCGGCTCCTCCTCCCCCACATAGAGGCAGTCAAGGCCAGTAGCTTTACAGGAGAAGGCCAGCGCCTTCTCGTGCAGAAAGGCGTGGGTGCCGCAGCGGACGTGGTGATCCTCCCCACAGTAGGCGCAGGGGACGGTCAGGTCTACATGGTCGGCCTCCATCTCGATCTTCAGCGCCGACCCGCCGCAGGGGCAGGGCAGCTTATCCGGAGCGGCGGCCAGGCGGAAGACGGGACGCTCCACCACCACGGTCTGCTTGCACTTGGGGCAGATATAGGCCAGGGTACGTTTGGGTTCTTCCATGGAGATATCTTCCTTTTCTTTTGGGTTTAGCGGGGGGTGTTAGGTCAGGCAAAATATTCGTAGGCGATGCGGGGGCTGCCGTCGTATATGTGAATAATGCCCCGGCGGACAAAACCAAACTTTTCAAATAGGTGCTGCATGGTGACGTTGTCATGGTGAGTGTCGGCCCGGATATAGGGGCTGATCCCCTTGCAGAATTCCAGGCATTGGCCGAAAACTCCCCTTTCCGTGCCGTCACTCCCCAGGCGGTGGATGGTGCCATAGGGGGCGGAGCTTGTCCAGGATCCGTCCTCGATCACCGCATAGTCGGGCTCCTCCCCCAAAATGAAGACGAAGGCGGCGTGGATCTCCCCCTCCTCGCTGCAGAGAACATAGAGGTTTTCCCTCTCTATGTCCCGCTCCAGCATGCAGTCGGGGTATCCCTCCTCCCACTGGGTGGGGTTGCCGGAGGACACCATATAATCCTTGGCTATCCGATACACCTTCTGGATGGCCTCCAGGTCGGTCCTCCCCGCTTTTCGTATCATATTCATCACCCATCTCCGCTGTTTTCTTTAGTCTATCACAGCTTGTCCTTCCTGTAAACGGCTTGCTTGACTAAAAATTTCCCTGGAAAACGGTTATTTTCTTTCCCTTCCGCTCAAACTAAGGGCACTTTCACAGAAAGCGCAGGTGACTGCTATGCCGACCAAAAAACTGGGCCGCCAGACGGTGGCCCTGGCCAACCCGCCCGCCATTATCGGCCACGCCAACGTGGTGGGCAAAAAAGAGGGGGACGGCCCCCTCCGGGACAGCTTTGACCATATCGAGCAGGACGATACCTTTGGGGAGAAGACCTGGGAGAAGGCGGAGACCGCCATGCAGAAAATGGCCTTTGCATCCGCCCTGGACAAGGCGGGGCAGGCCGCCTCCAACCTGGACTATCTCTTTGCCGGGGACCTGCTCAACCAGTGTATCGGCTCGGGCTTTGCCGTCCGGGGACAGGATGTGCCCTTCTTCGGGCTCTACGGTGCCTGCTCCACCATGGGGGAAGGCCTCAGCCTGGCCGCCATGAGCATCGACGGGGGCTTCGCCCAGTTTGCCGGGGCGGTGACCTCCTCCCACTTCTGCTCCGCTGAGCGGCAATACCGCACCCCCCTGGAGTACGGCGGGCAACGGACCCCCACCGCCCAGTGGACGGTGACAGGCTCGGGGGCGGTGATCCTGGCCAAGGAGGGTCCGGGGCCCTACGTGACCCACATCACCACGGGGAAGGTGGTGGACAAGGGCATCAAGGACGCCAATAACATGGGGGCGGCCATGGCCCCGGCGGCCTACGACACCCTGACCGCCCACTTCCGGGACACGGGGCGGCAGCCCTCCTTCTACGATCTGATCGTCACTGGGGATCTGGGAAAGTTGGGCAAGGACATCGTCCGGGACTTTTTTGCCAAAGATGGTATCGAGCTTGACAATTACGATGACTGCGGCACCATGATCTTCGACCTGAAGAATCAGGACGTCCACTGCGGCGGCTCGGGGTGCGGGTGCTCGGCCACGGTGCTCACCGGATATCTCCTCAATGGGATGCGGGATGGAAAATGGAGCCGCATCCTCTTCTGTCCCACGGGGGCCCTCCTCTCCCCCACCTCCACCCAGCAGGGGGAGTCTATTCCCTGTATCTGCCACGCGGTGGCGATCAGTATGGGGAAAAGTTAAAAGGGAAAAGGCGGGGCAGCCCGCCCCGCCTCTTCTGATTTTTCTTCGCCATTGCCCTTCGCTTTTTCACTTTTAACTTTTCATTTTTCATTCTAAGGATGTGTTTCTATGGAAATGGTTTTTGAATATCTCCGGGCGTTCCTTTGCGGCGGCCTGATCTGTCTCATCGGGCAGATCCTCATTGACAAGACCTCCCTGACCCCCGCCCGTATCCTGGTGACCTACGTGGTCTCCGGGGTAGTGCTGGGGGGACTGGGACTCTACAAATATGTGGCGGAGTTTGGCGGCGCGGGAGCTACGGTGCCCCTGACCGGGTTTGGGTTCCTGCTGGCCAAGGGAGTACAGAAGGCGGTGGCGGAGAAGGGACTGCTGGGGGCCCTCTCCGGCGGGGTGACCGCCGCGGCGGCGGGCATTACCGCCTCTATCTTTTTCGGATATCTGATCGCGCTGGTCTGCAAACCCAAATCCAAATCATAAAGGGGCGCAGTAGCTTTCCAAAAGGCAGGTCAGGATCTTCACATGGACCTCCTCGTCGGCAATGATCCGGCGAAGGTTTTCCATCACATTCCCATCCTTGATCCAGAGAAGCTGCTGGCTGTACTTTTGGATGGCGCTTCGCTCCTCCTCAATGGCGTAGCGGAGCATCTGGTCCAGGCGGCGGGGATAGCGGAGGTACTCCGGGGTCCAGTACCGCCGCCCGCCCCGGAATGGGCTCCACAGCCGGGGATCCTCCCCCAGTTGAAGGGCAAGAGTGGAAAAGATGGAGAGATGATGCATCTCCACTACGGCGATATGCCCCAGGCATTCCGCTATCTCCGGTTTTCCCTCCTGCGTCACACGGCCGTACAGATACCGGGCCACCGCCCCCATCTCCGACACACTGCCTCCCACATTGGACAGAATGGCCTGCCCATACCGCCTGTTCCTCCCCTCCGCCCGGACCTCCGGATAGGGACCGGGGGCCGTATAGCTTGCGGCGCAGGAAATCTCTTCCATGAAACGCCCTCCTCGCTCTGATTTTCTATTCAGCCTATGCGGGGTGGGCGTTGTCCTATACCGTTCAAATATAATTTTAAATATTATATCTCATATTTTTATTGATTTTATTTCAAGGTTGTGGTATCCTTATTGTATCAATTCAAGAAATCAGGTGAAGTCTGTGGAGCATTCAGAAAGCGTCTGCAAAGGGATCGGTGTCCCCCACCGTCGGTCCATTCCCAAAGAGCAGGGCCGGGACCCCTACGACGGCCTGCGTCCCTGGTCCGCTCTCACCCATGGGGCCGGAGCGATCCTGGCCGCAGCCGCCACTGTGTTCCTGCTGGTCCACTCGGCAGCTTTGGGGCTGGATGCATGGCACATTGTCTCCTTTGCCATCTACGGAGCCTCCATGATCTGTCTATATACCGCAAGCGCCCTCTACCATAGTCTCAACGTTCCGGTGGCGGGGCGTCTGGCGCTGCGGAAGGTAGACCATTGCTCCATCAGCCTGCTCATCGCCGGAAGCTATACCCCCATCTGTCTTACCGCCCTGCGCAGCCAGGGAGCTTGGGGGTGGGCCGTCTTTGGAGTGATCTGGGCCATGGCGGCCGCCTCCTGCGCCCTGTCCCTTCTTTGGATCGATTCTCCCCGGTGGCTCACCTCAGGAGTCTACCTGCTCATGGGCTGGGTGGCGGTTTTTGCCCTCTACCCCCTGTCGAAGATCCTTCCGGCGGAGGGCTTTTTCTGGCTGGTACTGGGGGGCGTGCTCTACACCGCAGGGGGCGTACTGTACGCTGTCAAGTGGCCAGGGCGGAACAATCCCCGGTTTGGGTGTCACGAGGTGTTCCATCTGTTCATCCTGGCAGGAAGTGTGTGCCACTTTATTCTGATGTATCAGGTGGTATCTTTTCTGTAAAAGAAGAGGCGGGCTTGCCCGCCTCTTCTCTTTTAATTCAAAAGATATATCCCGAAATTCAGATATCCGGCAAAAGCCACCCAGGCCAGATAAGGGATCATCAACAGTCCCGCCCCGTGGCGGATGCGGTAAAACTGAACCACGACCCCCAGGATCATCACCCACAACAGGATCAGCCAAAAGAAAGCGAAAAGCCACCAATTCAATCGGAAAAAGAAAATGGGCCAGCCGAAGTTGACCACGAGCTGAAGGCCATAGACCCAGAGTGCCGAACGCTTTTCCCCTCTTCTCCCCGTCGAGGTATACACCAAAAAGGAGGCAAGTCCCATCATGGCAAAAAGGACAGTCCATATTACCGGGAAAACCCACCCGGGCGGAGTCAATAAGGGGTGGCGGAGCAGGGCGAACTCCTTCATACTATCTTTTGTGAGAAGGGCGGAGATCCCTCCCACTGCCAATGGGATGGCAATGCTGACAAGCAGAGGCTTCCATTTCATTTTCAAAACAAATCACCCCCACCGTATTTTAGAACAGTGGGAGTGATTTTATACATAGAACGGTTCCCTTCGGCGCCTCTTCACCTGTCGACCAGGCGCCAGGCCAAAAGGATGGCCTATTCGTTGGTGCAGAAAGCTTTCGGGGCGATGCGGGTCCCCCTTTTCTTCCTTCCCATGGCCCCCGCTTCTTTCCCTGCTTGCAAAAAAGGGCAGGCAGACGCCCGCCCTTTTTCCTATTTTACCGTATAGCTCCCCAAAATCAGAAAAGCAGACTGCTCCCCCGCCGTCACCTTCAGGTCATTCCCGGAGGCTATGTAGAGGTGGTTGAGGGACAGCCCCCCCCATACCGCCTCCCCGGTAGTCAGGTCTATGAGGCCGTCGGCACAGGAGGCGCTGCCGGAGCGAAGGATCAGCTGGGCCCCGGCGCTCAGAGTCACTGTTTTTCCCTTAGCGGCCTCCGCCGTCCGAAAGGAGGCTTGTCCATTCTCTTTGAACTCCTCCCGCAGGTCCCTGGTGCCTTCCTCCACCTTTTTGTCCACCTGTTTCAAAATGTCGGGGAGCACCTTTTCATTAAGATAGCTCAATGTTACCAGAGGGTCTGTTTGGCTGCCCTGGTTCCCGGCGGCCACAGCCGCCACCACCAGGGTGGTCACCACCAGCAGCCCGCAGGCCAGCCTGGCAGTCCATCTGTTGCGCTTCATGGCGTTCCTCCTATGTATCTGCGTCTTCCCGGCGGAGGGGCGGGCCCTTGGTCCCGCTCCCTCTGCCTCTTTGCTCAAACTAACTGCCGGGGCCGGAGACCAAAGCTCACCGCAATAGCTCCATCCACCCGTTGCATCTGTTCCTCGTCCAACCGACCCATATACTCTCTCAGCCGTTTCTTGTCCAGAGTCCGGATCTGCTCCAACAGCACCACGGAATCCTTGGGCAGCCCGTAGGTGTTGGCCGAGAGGTCGATGTGGGTCGGCAGACGGGCCTTCCCGGTCTGGGAGGTGATAGCGGCGGCGATGACGGTGGGGCTGTGGCGGTTGCCCGTATCATTCTGGATAATAAGGACAGGGCGCACCCCTCCCTGTTCACTGCCCACTACCGGACTCAGATCGGCATAAAAAATATCTCCACGTCTCACGCTGCTGTCCACAAGGCTCACTCTCCGCGGTTCAAAGTCACCGCTGTCACCGGACCTCAGGCCCAGCTTCAACGGTCACTATGATTTTCCCACGGGGCGGCGGGATTTATACCCATTCTCTCCGGGTTCTTCCCAAAAATCCAGGTCCCCTCCCGCCCTTCCGGCGTAGACCTCCCGGACCATTTTACGCCGGCGGGGGCGAAATGGTGTCAGTTTTGGGACGTCTGCTCGTAGAGCCGGGGAACCCGCTTAGCCACATTGCACAGCAGCTCGTACTGAATCGTTCCCGCCAGGGCGGCGGCCGCCTCCACAGGGACGTGGGGCCCGTAGAGCTCCGCCACATCGCCGGGCTTCACATCAGGCAGATCGGTCACATCCACCATGCACAGATCCATGCAGATGCGGCCCACCACTGAGGCATAGCCGCCTCCCACCCAAACCTTCAGTCTGTCTGAGCAGGCCCGAGGCAGGCCGTCGCCATAGCCGACGTTCAGCACCGCCAAGCGGGTCTCCCGGTCCAGAGTGTGGGTACGGCCATAGCTCACCGCCGTGCCAGCCGGCAGGGTCTTGACCGAAGCCACCCGGGTCTTGAGGGTCATCAGAGGCTCCAGCCCCGGGCCGTCCAGTCCCTCACAGGAGGGGTCAGGGTAATGGCCGTAGAAGGCGATGCCGGGGCGGACCATGTCAAGATAGGTACAGGGATAGTTTAACACAGCCGCGCTGGCGGCGCAATGGCGAATTTTGAAGGTGATCCCTCTCTCTTCCAGCCTGGCCAACAACTCCAGAAAGCGGGTGAACTGAAGCATGGTGTATTCCTCGCTGCCGTCGGCGTGGGAGAAATGGGTAAAAATACCTTCCCAGTGAAGACCGGGAAGGACGTGCATCCGGGCCATGGTCTCCACCGTTCCGTCCAGGTCCCTCTCATCGCACATGAGTCCCAACCGGGACATGCCCGTGTCCGCCTTCATGTGGACGGCGATGGTCCCCCCTACCTTCACCGCCGCCTCCGACAGGGCCCGGGCAGTCTCCTCGTCGAACACCCCTTGGGTCAGGCGGTAGTCCATGAGTTCCCCTGCCCATGCCGGGTCCGTGTAGCCCAGGATCAGGACAGGGGTCTCCACTCCCGCCTTTCGCAGCTCGATGCCCTCGTCCAAGGAGGCTACCGCCAGGTAGTCTATCCCCAGCTCCTCCAGCTTTTTTGCCACAGGGACCGCCCCGTGGCCGTAGGCGTCGGCCTTTACCGGGGCCAGCAGCCGGCACCCCTGGGGCAGCATGGCCCGCAGGGTGTGGTAGTTGTGCTCCAGGGCCTTCAGGTCGATCTCCGCCCAAGTGCGGCGGCACAGTTTATCCATCATGATCCCTTCTTTTTACAAAAATGGGGTGGTTTTTCCCATTGTACCCCAAGGAGAAGGGAAGGTCAAGGGATTCCCTTCTTGACAGCCCTCCCGGTCCCCTGTAAAATAAAGTTAGTTCCAACAAAAGGAGGCCTTTTTATGGGATTTCTCGATAAGCTCTTTGGCGGAAAGAAGGGTAAGGTCACCCCCGGCGGCTCCCCCATCTACCGCTACGATACCCCCGAGGACTGCGGCCTGCGGACCCCCAAGGAATCCGGTGTCTACGCCCCTGAAGTGGAGGCCCGCTTTGAGGAGCTCTTCCCCGGCCGGGAGAGCCGGGTCCTACACGAGATCGTCAGCGATCTGGTCCATATCGACGTCCATGTCATGTGGCCCACCCAGGAGCAAAACTTTTTTGTTCTCTACACCACCGGCATGAGCGACCTGCCCATGACCCCCGATCAGAGTATCCCCGAGAAGGACCGCCGGGACCTGGATCTGGCGGAGCTTTTTCTCTTCCTCCCCGGGGACTGGCCCCTGAGCAAGGAGGGTATGCCCCCAAGGGAAGCCTACTGGCCCATCCAAATGATGAAGGTCATGGCCCGTTTCCCCCACCAGTACCACACCTGGCTGGGCTATGGACACACCATGCCCAACGGGCCGGACTACACCCCCCTGGATGACAGCGTAGGCTTCGGCGGCGTAGTCTTTTCCGGCGGCGACGGTCCCCTGGGCCGTCTGGATACGAAGGACGGCCGCCGGCTGAGCCTGCTCCACCTGATCCCCGCCTACAAGGAGGAGATCGAGTATAAACTGAAATATGGCATGGGGGAGCTGATGAAGCTCTTTCAGGAGAAGGATATCTCTGTCATCCTGGACCCCAAGCGGCCCAACATCTGCGCCGATTTTAAGGAAGTCCTGGACGGCTGACCCTTCCCGGAAAAGATAGCAAAACACGTCCGGCGTTTGAAAACGCCGGACGTGTTTTTTAAGCCGGATCCTCCAAGGTAAACCCGCTGATATCACACTGTATCACCGCAAAACCTCCCTCGCTGACCTCCCCCCGAAGCAGGGCGCCCGACTCGGGATCAAACCAGAGCTCGGCCTCGATCCCCTCCCCCGGTTGGGTCTCCGGATCCCGGCAAATGACATGGAGCCGTTTCTCCTCCCCCTCTTCCCCCTCCAGGGCACACTCTGCCGCAAACCCCTCCCGGGCGTAGCGGAGAAGGGCCGGAACCGCGTCCACCGGGGCCAGGCCCTCGCTGTTCAGGGGGCCCGTCTCCAGCATGACCCCGTCGTACTCCAGGGCGGTCTCCCCCGCCTCGATATGGGCGGTGGTCCCCGCGATCACCTCCGGGGCTGTGAGGGTCAGAAGGGTCTCCCCCTCCCGCCGCCAGATGAAATCCACCCCGTAGGTATATACCCGCTGGCCGTAATCGGCAGTCAGGTCCCCATGGCCTGAGCAGGATGTCATCTCCAGATACCTGCCCCGGACCTCTGCCAGTGTTTTCTCCGCCTCGTTCCCGCCGCCCGCCCCTCCGCAGGCGGTCAGGGACAGAACAAGGGTCATCGTTAGTGCGTAAAGACCTTTACGCACACATTACTCCTCCTCACATTCCTTTATCGCACAGGGGATGGCCTCAATGAGATCGGTGACCGTCATGCCCCGCTCCCCCTTCTCCTCCGCCGCCAGGTCCCCTGCCCGGCCGTGGAGCCAGACGGCGGAGATAACATCATCCTCCCCCTGGGCGCAGAGAGAGGCCATAAGTCCCGCCAGGGCATCCCCGCTGCCCCCCTGAGCCATGCCGGGGTTTCCCGTGGTATTGACAAAGCACCTGACACGGCCCTCTCCATCGACAGCCGCCGTGATGGTCCGGTGTCCCTTCAGCACCAGGATACATCGGTGCTGCTCCGCAAAGGCCTTCGCTACCCCCAGCCGGTCCTGTATGGGCAGTTCACAGCCTGTCAGCCGGGCAAACTCTCCGTCATGGGGGGTCAGGACGGTGGGGGCTGTCCGTTTGTCTAACACATCTATATGACGGGACAGGATATTTAGACCGTCGGCATCCAAAATGATAGGACAAGTAAGATCGCTTAACAGTCTCAATACCCGCCGCTCCATCCAGGCGCTCTGTCCCAGGCCGGGACCGATGAGGACGATGTTGGCTCCCTTCGCCTTCTCCAGCAGGTCTTCGTATGCCTCGGAGATGGGCCACACAATGGCCTCGTCACAGCACTTGGCGGCCACGATAGGGTAAATGTTGGGTCTCACCGCCACCGTCACAAGGCCTGCTCCGCTCCGGACGGCGGCCCGGGCGGCCAGACAGGGAGCCCCGGTGAAGCCCCGGCTTCCCGCAAGGATAAACACTTTACCAAAGTCCCCCTTATGGGCGTCCCGCCGCCGGGGAGAGAGAAAGGGTTTTTCCACCGTTGTCACGGGAAAATCCTTCTCGTCATTGTAAAGATCCCGGGGGATGCCGATATCAGCCACCACCACTTTCCCGCTGTGGACGGCCCCCTCCCCCACGAAAAGGCCCCTTTTTGCCAGGGTGAAGGTGACGGTCAGGTCAGCCTTCACCGCCCTGCCCAATACCTCCCCCGTGTCGGCGTGGATCCCGCTGGGCACATCCACTGCCACCGTCCACCAGGCCGAGGTCATAGCGCGTGCCGCCTCCTCAGCGTCGGGGCGGAGGTCAGAGTTCAACCCTACACCGAAAAGGGCGTCCACCGCCACGTCAAACCCCCAGTAGTCCGCCCAGTTTTCGGGGCAAAAATCCTCCAATACTCCCCCAGTCTCAATGAGGCGGCGCTCCATCTCCCGGCTGTCCGGGGTCATCTTTTCCCGGTTTCCTACCAGCAGACATTTCACCCGCCAGTCCTCCCCCAACAGCAGCCGGGCCACGGCAAGGCCATCTCCCCCATTGTTGCCGGGGCCGCAGAACACCAGGGCGGAGCGCTGCCGGGAGGCCCAAAAAGCGGCCTGCTCCTCCCTGGAGGGCTCCCGCCCATCCCTTGTGATATAGGCGATGGCCCGACTGTGTCTCTTCGGGCCGGGGATGGGCAGGGCCAGGATCTCCCCCACCACGGCTTTGGCGGCGTTCTCCATCAGCTCCAGGGAGGGTATCCCCCTCTCCTCAATGGCGATCCGGTCAATCTCCTTCATCTGGGCGGCGGTGGCAAGGTACATGGGATCCCCTCCTTACAGGCGGTTATTCGTCACAGATAACCGCCCCATACATCAGTTTTGCAGATACTCAATCAGCTTCCTTGCATATTCATCA
>CATKDV010000190.1:0-7984 GCA_949746985.1 uncultured Eubacteriales bacterium
CCGGCGCCATCACCATCAATGGCCGGGATATCGACGACTACTTCGGCCTGGACACCTTGAAGCTCATTGTCCGGCAGCCCCTGGTCACCACCGACCTGGTGGGTAAGGTGGACATCGACACCACCGTCACCGGCGGCGGCGTCACCGGTCAGGCCGGCGCCATCCGCCACGGCATCGCCCGGGCTCTGCTGGAGATGAATCCCGAGTACCGCCCCGCCCTGAAGGCCGCTGGGTTCCTCACCCGCGATCCTCGTATGAAGGAGCGGAAGAAGTACGGCCTCAAGGCCGCCCGTCGGGCTCCCCAGTTCAGCAAGCGCTGATATTGCCCTTTCAAAGTGCCACCCCATACGGGGTGGCACTTTTTTATACAATAGATCCTTGGGGTATAAAATCCCCCTTGACGACTTCCAAACGCCATGTTACACTACACTTGCAAGTCAATATTTTCACAATTTTCCGACTTGCTTCATCAACAAAAATAGGAGGTATAGGAATGAAACGCATGAAAAAGGTTCTGTCTCTTGCACTGACTGGAACCCTTCTGCTCTCTCTGGCAGCCTGCGGCAACGGCGGCACGGCGGAGAGCGGCGCTCCGGAGGGTATCTACACCCCCGGCACCTACGAGGGCGCCGCCCAGGGCTTTGGCGGGGAGGTGACCGCCAAGGTCACGGTGGACGCCAACGCCATTACCGACGTGGTCCTTACTGGCGACCAGGAGACCCCCAATGTGGGCGGGGCCGCCCTGGAGGACCTGACCGCCCAGGCCAAGGAGAAGGGGGAGGCCATCGACGCCGTGGCGGGAGCCACCATCACCTCCGAGGCGGTAAAGTCCGCCGTGGCTAAGGCTCTGGCCAAGGCCCGGGGCGAGTCGGAGCCAGCCGCCCACGTCATGGTCCCCGGTACATACGAGGCCTCCGCCAAGGGGCAGAACGGCGATGTGACCGTCTCCGTCACCGTGGACGAGACCTCCATCCAGTCGGTGGAGGTCAAGGACCACAAGGAGACTTACGGTCTGGGCTACGCCCTGAGCACCTCCCCCATTGAGACCCTGCCCGGAGCCATCGTGGCCGCCCAGTCTCTGGCGGTGGACAGCGTGACCTCCGCCACCGTCACCAGCATGGCCATCAAGACGGCCGTCACCGACTGTATCACCCAGGCCGGGGGCGATCCCAGCCTGTTCCAGACCCCCGTGGCCAAGACGGATACCGGGGACGAGACGTATGATGTGGACATCGTGGTGGTGGGCGCGGGCGCCGCGGGTCTGGCCGCCGCCAACACCGCTCTGGAGGCCGGAGCCAACGTCCTTGTGCTGGAAAAGACGGGGGTCACCGGCGGCTCCACCACCCGCAGCGGCGGCAAGATCCTGGCCGCCGGGAGCCAGTGGCAGACCGGGCAGGGCTTTGAGGACAACGCCGATATGATGTACGACTTCCTGATGAGCTTTGACCGGGACGGCATTATGAACGGCCCCCTGGTCAGGCAGTTCTGCGACGCCTCCCTGGACAACCTCATGTGGCTGGTGGACCGTGGGGTCCAGATCCAGGACGTGGAGCCCATCCACTCCTCCATCACCCCCTGGCGGGTCCACAACGTGAAGGGGGGCGGCGGACAGACCAGCGGCCACGGCGGCCAGTTCTGCGTACCCCTGACCCAGGCCTATGAGAAGGCGGGGGGCAAGATCCTTTACAACTGCCCCGCCACCCAGCTCCTCACCGACGCGGCCGGGTCGGTCACCGGAGTCCTCGCCGAGAAGGCCGGCGGCGGCAAGGTCACCGTCAACGCCAAGAACGTCATCCTCTGCACCGGCGGCTACTGCCACAACGAGGAGATGCTGGCAAAATACCACGACTTCCTGCCCAACAACCTTGCCTCCGGCGTGCCTATGGGCAACGTGGGCGACGGCCTCACCATGGCTCAGGCAGTGGGCGCCAGGAACTTTGACGCCCCGGGTATGCAGCTTGTCTATGTGAACTACGACTGCTATGTGGGCATCGCCGAGGAATCCGGCCTCATCGTCAGCGAGGACGGGGACCGGGTGGTGGACGAGTGGACCTACCAGTCCCATGTGGCCCAGGCCCTGGCCGATGCAGACAGCACCTGTGGCTACTACATCACCGCCGTCAAGGACGGCAAGTGCGTGGAGCCCTACCCCATGCTCCAGTGGGGCGTGACTCTGGAGACCCTCAACTTCTCCTACAAGGCCGCCACCATCGAGGAGTTGGCGAAGCAGATCGACATGGATCCGGCTAAGCTGCAGGCCACAGTGGACCGCTATAACGAGCTGTGCGCTAAGGGCAAGGACGACGATTTCGGCAAGCCCGCCGAATACATGATCCCCGTGGAGGGCGAGACCTACTACGCCTTTAAAATGCTCCCCGGCTCCTCCGTCACCTTCGGCGGACTGGAGATCAATGACAAGTCCCAAGTCCTCAACACCGCGGATCAGCCCATCCCCGGTCTCTATGCCGCCGGTGAGGTGGCCTTTACCGGGCTTTTTGACGCGGAGTATCCCTGCTGCGGCATGGCTATCGGCTCCGCCATCTACTTTGGGCGGAATGCGGTGGCAAGCATTTTGGCTCAGTAAACAATTTCTCCCCCAGAACCAGGGCCGCCCGTTTTTCGGGCGGCCCTGGTTCTTCCGCAAAAGAGCAAGGCCCCGCTCCTTCAAAGGAGCGGGGCCTTGCTCTATGAGAGAAAACAATGAAGAGGTAAAAATCACATCTCCTCCACCCGTTCACAGCGGATCGTGGTGCGGTATTGTCCGCCCAGGGTGCAGGTAAAAAGACTCAGGTCCCAGTCTCCGGAGAGCATGAGTTTGGCCTGGTCCGGCTCCAGCTGTTCCTTTTCCGCCACAGCGTAGGTAAACAGGTTCCCGTCCACATCGGTAAACTCCACGGTATCTCCAAGCTGCAGCTGAGACAGGCGGCCAAAGTGGTGGGAATAGTTATGCGCGCAGACCACCAAATCGTCCAGATAGGCTGAGCCGGCGTAGCGGCATGGCCCCTCTTTCAAATCGGCATAACTCCACTGCGCCATGACCGGAAGCTCCGTTCCAATGGCGGGGATGCTGATATATCCGATATAATCCCGCTGCTCCACCTCCAGGGTGGGCATCTCCATGTTGGGCGCCAGGATGTGGTCGGGGATCTGATCCCCGGGCAGGTCTGTCTCCCCACGTAGGGGGATCAGCTCCTCCATCTGGCGAAGGACGGTATCGGCGCTCCGGGCGGCCCGGTTTTCGTCCCAGATATTGTACCCGGTAAGCCCCAAGGCTCCCATCAAAAGCAACGCACCCGCCAGAATGAGAAGGGAACCTTTCTTATTCCTCATCTTCCTGGCTCCATCTTCTGCGTCGGGCAAACCCCAGGCTCATCAGCACAGCGCCGCCCATGGCCATCACAGGGACCGGCCACCAAAGCTGCCCAGTCTGGGGCAGCTGCGTCAGGGGGACCGACTCATCCCCCAGCTCCTCCTCCGGCGGCGGCTCCTCCCCCGGTCCTGGGACCTCCGGCTCCGCCAGAGGGATCTCCCACTCCGTCAGATCCTCCTCCAGCGGCGGCTCCTCCTCTTCCGGATCGCCGCCGCCCTGGGGCGGGGTCGTTTCCTTGACCGTGTTGGTGATGACAAAGGTCACGCCGCTCTGGGAGACAGAGACGCTGTACCCCTCCGTCCGCCTCTCGGCCACCTGCCATGCGGCGTCGGCATCCAGGTCGGTCCAGGTGTAGCGCCAGTTGTTCTCCGCGCTCAGGGTCACAGTGTCATGGACGCTGCCGCCGCGGAGAAGATCCACCTGGACGCTTCCGGGGCGGTCCTCCTCCCTGCCCGCGTCCTCCCAGACCTTCAGCACGTGACACTGCACCGTGTCGGGGTCGGTCCCTCCATCGCCCCCAAGGGTGCGGCGGCCATACTTGACATAGGTCTCCACGTCCGCGGTCCAATTCCGGCCGTCGTCGGTATAGGGCAGGGACAGCAGAAAGGGGGTAGGGGTGTAGAGATAATTCTCCACGGTCTTACTGTCGCCCAGGATCAGGTAAAGTCCCTTCTCCAGCTCCTGAAAGCAGACCCGCCCCTCCCCGTCGGTCCTGGCACTTCCAGTGGGCGGCACACGGTCCCGGGCCACCAGACCCGCCAGGGTGCTCGCCCGGGCCAGCCAGTCGGCGGTTTCAGTGAGGCTGTAGCCGTCAAAGGGCGGGAGCAGCCGGAAGGTGAGCGCGCCTGTGATCTCCGCCACCCGGTAAATGCGGAACTCCACCTCCCCCATGGGAGCGCTGTCCTCACCGACGGTGTAGGACAGGGTCAGGGAGGTCTCCTCCACCTCCTCCAGCTTGGCGGCAAAGGCGCTTTGGGGCGCACCCCAGAGCAGCAGGCACAGCAGCAGCGCCGTGACGCGCCGGAAATCAAATTTTGTCTTCATGGTCTGGTCCCTGCCTTTCTGGACTGCCGGTATGGGAGGACGGGCGCGGCTTTCCTTTCCCGGCCCGTCCCGGGGTCTTTTTCTTCTTTTTGGGGCCTCTGGTCACAGTCCATGCCACCAGGACCAACAGCATAGGTATGGCGGCAATGGGGGCCACGATGACCGGGTCGATCCGCAGGGCTTCCGCCGTCACCCGAACGGCGGCCTCCTCCACCCGGTTGGCGGTCCGGTGCCCCCGGACCAGCAGGCGGTGACTGTTCACCCCGTAAGGCGTACATGTCACCAAGGTGCAGTAATCCTGCCCCTGGGTGATATACAGCTCGTCAAGCTCCGTGGGCAGAACGATACGGATCTGGTCCACCTCATAGGTCAGGACCTCGTTGAGGATCTGCAGGAGGAACACGTCCCCCTCCCCCAGCTGGTCCAGATTGGTAAACAGCTTTGCGCTGGGCAGGCCCCGGTGGCCCGAGAGGATGCTGTGGGTGGAGGGACCGCCCACAGGCAGGGAGCTTCCCTCCAGATGTCCCACGGCGATCTGGAGCACCGCCTCATCCGTCCCGTGGTAGATCGGCAGGGAGCAGTTGATGGCGGGTATGCTGATATAGCCCATGATCCCGGTCCCGGTGGTGTCCAGCAGGCTTTTATAGGTCTTCCGCTCCTCCTCCGACAGGAAAAAGGGGTTGGCCTTGCCCACCAGGGTCTGGTTGTAGGCCCCGGCGGCGGTCCACAGCTCCTCATAGACTGCGCTGTCGATATTGGAGACGCTTTCGGCGTAACTGGCAATGGCCCGGGACTGGTGAAAAGAATTCCAATAGTCGCTGACCGTCGGGTACAGCAGCAGGCCCACCCCCAGAAGCAGGAGCAGCACCAGCAAAATGTTGATGAGTTTCTTTTTCATGGAGGTCACTTTCTGCCATCACGTCCGAAGAGGGCTGACCCCTCTTCGGACGTGACAGAACATGTTTCATGGACTCATGGGAAGGAGATCCTTCTTACTCCTCCTCGGCTCCCATGCGCTTCTTGGTGATGAGCAGGATCCCCGCGCCGGCCACCAGCACAGCGCCGGCGATGTAGAAGAGGGTGGTGCCGATGCCGCCGGTGGAGGGCAGCTCAGCGCCGGTCAGGTTGACGATAGCCACGCCGCCGGACACATAGACGCTCTTGGTGACCTCGCCCTCTGTGGTGGTGTTCACGGTGGCGTTGGGGACAAAATCCTTGCCCTCGGCGTCCTTCACATCCTTGCCTACGGTGACGGCGGTATAACCCTGCAGCAGGTTATAGCCCTCGGGCTGCTTGGTCTCCTTCAGGTAGTAAGTGCCCTCGCCCAGGCCCTTGACGGTGGCCACGCCGGCGGCGATGACGGTGCTGCCCGTCTCCCCCTCCACGGCGGGACGGTAATAATCGCCCTGCGCGTCCTCTACCAATACCAGACTCAGGGGCTGAGCGCCCTCCTCATCAGAGGCATACAGCTCAAACTCGGCCCCGCTGAGGACTTCCTTGCTGCTGTTGACCTTCACCAGGTCAAATTCATAGAGGTCATCCTCGGTCTTATTGCCCGGGGTCTCCTCGGTCTTGTTCCCGTCGCCGTAGCTCAGGATCTCCTTGTTGGTGATGGGATCGGTCCCAGTGACGGCGTTCGTGTTGATGGTGCCGGCATAGTTGATCTTGATGGTGGTGTCGCCCTCCAGCGTGTCCAGGTACTCCTGGTCAAAAACCACCTCAAAGGTGCAGCCGTCGGCGGGGGTCTCCACCAGAGTGTAGTGGGTGTCCTTGGTGAGGGTGGTGGTCTCGGCGGTCTCCCCCTCGGCCACAACGGGAGTGGCGGTCACGGTCAGGGTGCTGGGCTTGAAGGTCAGGCTGGCGCTCATGGTATCGTGGGCCACATAGGCCTTGGCGCCCTTCTTGGCGTTGATGGTGATGGTGTAGTACTTGTCATCGCCCACCTTGGGCTCGTTGCCCTCCACGGGATCGGCCTGCTTGCTGTCGGTGGGCTTCTCGTTCTTCTCGGTGATGGCCACCTCTTTATTGGTGGTATCCAGGGCGCAGAGGGAACCAAGGGTGGAGGACACCAGATAGTAGCCCAGCTCCAGCTCGGTAAAGGACTCCTGGGTGGTGTAGGTAGCCTTCTCCGCCTCCGGTACGCTCTCCGGGACGGGAGCGGTGGTCAGGGTCTTTACCGGGGTCAGCCCCTTCTCCTTGGCCCAGGCAAGCGCCTGGGCGGCAAAGGCCGCCACATCGGCGTCCTTGCCCTCCCCGTCCTTATGCCAGGTCACATAGCCCTGGTCGTCCACGTCCACATAGACGCCCTTGACGGTGGTCTGGGCAATGAAATCGGCCCAGTCGGCGTTCACGGTGTAGGTATGGGGAGCGGTCTCATCCTCGTTCTCGGTGCCGCCGTAAGTCAGGTCAAAGATCTTATACAGGTTGTAGGTCTGCTCCGGCTCGGCATTGGTGATGGTGATCTTGCCTTCGCCGGCGGCGAAGGCGGGGACGGCCAGGCTCAGAGCCATGACCAAGGCCAGCGCGGCGCTGGCAAGCTTCTTCATTGTTTTCATTGTCTGTTTCTCCCTTCAATTTGTTGTTGCTGTGTTGGATCTTCTCTCCTCTGCGGGAACGCCATTCTCACATGGCCTCCCCCTCTCCCATGATCCATTGGTTTCTTTTATACATCAGGTAAGCCGCGCCCAGAACAAGCATAGCTCCCATTGTATACCAGATAGCGGTCCCCCCTCCGCCGGTGGCGGGCAGCTCGTAGGTGGCGATGTTGGTATAGACCACCTTGGTGGTGTCGTTCACCGTGATGACGCCGGAGGTGGTATATCCCGTCTCCAACCTCACCTCAGAGCCAATGGAGGTGGTGATCTCGGTGTGATACCCGTCAGGGTCAGGATAATTGCCGTTTTCGTCAGGCTCGCTGCCCGGCTTGATCTCTGTGATCTTGTACGTGGTCTCCTTGGGCAGTCCCTTGATGACCAGGATGTCGCCGGCCTGCAGCCGGAAGTGGTCGCCCGCTCCGATATACGACAGAGCGTTGTCGCCCTCCAGCAGCCCGCCGTTGGCCCCCATCACCATGTAGTTGTCAGGGGCCTCTCCACTCAGCTCCAGCTTGAACTCAAAGTCCTGGGTATTTTCAATGCCGCTGAGTTCTTTCTGGATCCAGAGGGAGCCGGTGTCCTCGCTGACCTGCTGCTCCAGCAGCTCCTCCAGGTCCAGCCCCACCACGGTGGGAAGGGTGAACTGCATCCAGCAGGTGGAGCCGGACGCGCCCCGCTCGGTATAGTAGAAGTAAAGCTCGTACTTCTTGATATAGTCCTCGTACAGCGGGTTCCCGTCCTTGTCAAGCCTTGGCTGGCCCTTCTCGTCCAGTTTGGGCTCACCGTGCTTCTCAATGGGATTGCCCGCCTCGTCTCGCAGGAGGTTTCCCTCTCCGTCCTTTTCGTAGAAATCTCCCTCGTCAATATAGTCCCAAAGGTTTACATACTCTCCCACCGCGTAGTGAACGCCGCCGATATCGCAGATCAGCCTGCTTTCCACTATGCTTTTGTTGTCGTCCGATTTTTCTACTAAATA
>CATKDV010000191.1:0-4131 GCA_949746985.1 uncultured Eubacteriales bacterium
ATGGGCTGCGTGGTGGCCCGAACAGAGTTTGTCATGGAGTATCCCGAGGCGGTGGAACAGTTTCTGGTGCAATATGAGGGTTCCATCTCCTATATGACCGACCCCGCCAACCTCTCTGACGCCGCCCTTCTGGCCGAGAAGCAGGGCATCGTGCCTAAGGCCGCCGTGGCAGAAAAGGCCATCCCCGCCGCCAACCTGTGCTTTGTCACCGGGGAGGACATGATGGCGGGCATCCAGGGCTACTACCAGGTCCTCTACCAGGCCGACCCCGCCTCCATCGGCGGCTCCATCCCCGACGGGGCCTTCTACTATATGCCCATCCAGCCCGGCAGCTCCATCACCCCGGTGGGGAAGGCGCTGGGGCAGGACTGGATCCCCACTGGCGAAAAGTGACCATGGGGGATAGGCTTTGGAGGATGCTTGCCCCGGCGGTCTTTTGGCTGGCTGTTTGGGCCTTGGCCGCTGCCGCAGTGGGGAAGGAGCTGCTCCTTCCCTCCCCGGCGGCGGCTTTTCACGCCCTGGGCCGGCTGGCTGTCACGGGGGATTTCTGGCGGTCTGTGGGCATGAGCCTTGGCCGGGTGGGTCTTGGCTTCCTGCTGGGGGCGGGGCTGGGGACCCTGCTGGGAGCGGTCACCGCCGCCTTTCGGTGGGGAGACCTGCTGCTGTCCCCCGCCCTCCGGGCGGTGCGGACGGTGCCGGTGGTGGCCTTTATCCTGCTGCTCTATTTCTGGCTCCCCACAGGCCGGGTCCCGGCGGCGGTGTCCGCCCTCATGGCCCTCCCGGTGGCCTGGCGCTCCGCCCGCCAGGGGATCGCCGAGGCCGACCCCCTGCTGTTGGAGCTGGCGGGGGCCTACCGCCTGGGGCGGTGGCGGACCGTGACCCATGTCTATCTCCCCGCCGCCCTTCCCGCCCTGATCGCCGGATGGGAGACCGCCCTGGGCCTTGCCTGGAAATCCGGGGTTGCGGCAGAGGTATTATGTCAACCCAAATGGGCCATGGGGACAGGACTTCAGGTGTCCAAAGCCTATCTGGACGCCCCCGCCCTTTTCGCCTGGACGGCGGCCATTGTCCTTTTGAGCCTTTTGACGGAGCGGCTCCTTCGGCTTCTTCTCCGGCTTTGGAAGGGGGGCGGGGCGGCATGATTGGGGGAAAAGGGATCACTGTCCGCTTTGGGGATAAGGCTGTGTTGGATAATTTTATGTTAACTATTGAGGAGGAGGGCCTGACCTTCCTCTCCGGCCCCTCGGGGGCGGGAAAGACCACTCTCCTGCGGGTGCTGGCGGGTCTTTTGAAGCCGGAGGCCGGGACGGTGACTCTCCCCGGCCGCCCGGTGATGCTTTTCCAGGAGGACCGGCTCTTCCCCGGCCGCACCGTTCGGGAGCAGGTGGAGGCGGTCCTGCCCAAGACCTTGCGGGGGAAGGCTTTGGACTATCTGGAGCTGGTGGAGCTGTCCGATTCTTTGGACAGGCGGCCCCGGGAGCTCTCCGGCGGCATGGCCCGCCGGGCCGCCCTGGCCCGTGCCCTGGCGGTGAAGGGAGAGGTCTATTTGCTGGACGAACCTTTTGCCGGGGTGGATCTGGACCGGGCCTTTCGAATTTTGGATCGTCTTCGCGACATGGGGAAGCCCATCCTCCTCACCGGCCACTCGCCGGCTCTGGCGGAAAAATGTAACCGAATTGTAACTATTGTTACCGATTTGTAACCAGAAAAAAGGCCCAAAAGGGCCCTTTGGGAGAGAAAGGAGGCGGGTCTATGGGGGGTACTTTTCTCAAAAAACCGCTGATCCTGATGACCGGCTCCGCTGACTGGTCCCCCTCCCGGGGATTGCGGCGGATCAGCTACTATAAAAATTATCCGGAGGCCATGGAGACCGCTGGGGCCGTAGTGCTGAACGTGAGCGCCTGCGACGCCGCCGGGGCGGAAGGACTGGCAAAGCTGGCCCAGGGGCTTTTTCTGACCGGCGGGGGAGACATTCCCCCGGAGTACTACGGGGAGAAGGCTTTACCCGCCTGCGGAGAGCCGGAGGAGGGGAGGGACGAGCTGGAGTTCACCCTGGCCCGGGCCTTTCTGGAGGCGAAAAAGCCCATTTTCGGCGTCTGCCGGGGCCTTCAGGCGCTGAATGTGCTGCTGGGGGGGACCCTGTGGCAGGACATCCCCTCCCAGTTGGGGATGGAGCACCCCGATGACAGTCTTCACAGGGTCAAAACCGCCGAAAACTCCATCTTTCGGGAACTTTTTGGGGTGGAATTTTTGGCAAACAGCTACCACCACCAGGGGGTGAAGGACCTGGCCCCCGGTCTGGTCCCCGGGGCCTGGGACGAGTCGGGACAGATCGTGGAGGCGCTCTCCCACAAGGAATTGCCGGTATGGGCCGTCCAGTGGCACCCGGAGCGGATGACAGGCCGGGAGCGGCTCACGCCCCAGGGCCCCGACATGGCGCCGCTGTTCCGGCTTTTCTGTGACCGGTGCCGGGAGAACTGACAAAGGAAAAAGACCGTGGAACGTTTGCTGTTCCGCGGTCTTTTTTTAACCGCCGTGCTCCTCCTCGTAGTCAACGAGGGTGGGGACCCCGTCGATATATTGATAGGTGTAATAATAATGGTCCACCGCGCTGCCACGCTCCATACCGTAAATAAGCTGGTTCTCTTGGTCGAAGGAGGCCAGGGATATCTCGTTGAGCCGGGAATCGTGGACAAAGCGGGATGCCTCCGGGTCCCAGACCAGATAGACCCAATCCGCGCGGTAGTTGCCGCTGTATGTGTCGAAAAGGCGGAGGTCCAGATAGCCGTCAAAGTTCACGTCCTCCAGGGAAAAGCCCTTCTCCTCGTCGTAGATGGAGATACAGGTATTGCCGAACTTGCTCAATTCCGGGATGGAGATGGTCTGGAGGACTTCTCCTGTCCCATTGTCGAAGACAGTGACGGTATCCAATGAATAACCGTCGGTCCTCCTGTTGTAATACATCCGCAGGTCGAAGCGGAAGGGGGGCAGGCTCTCGTGAAGCTGTCCGTAGTGGGTGTCGGTGAAATAGTCCTCCTCCTTGGGGGTGTAGAACTCCTCCAGGTCGGCCTCGGAGATGGGATTGTCCTGCACACTCACATGGGTGAGGGCCGCCAGGCCGGAGAGGGGGGTGACGTCGGAAATGTTGTTGATCCCCAGCTCCAGATAGTTCAGCTTTTTTAGGCCCTGCAGGACGGAGATATCGCTGATGTCGTTATGAAACAGATTCAGGTACTCCAAATCGGGCATATTTTCCAGGATGGAAATATCGGAAACACCGCACCAGACGGCTCTCAGGGAGGTAAGTTCCGTCATGCCGGAGAGAAAGGAAAGGTCGGTATATTCGCTTCCATTCTCTCCCATATTGATGCTTTTCAACTGGGTCAGCGCTTTCAAAGGGGAGTAGTCGGAAATGGGATTACAGGCGATAGTCAGGGATCTCAGTCCGGAGAGGCCACTGACAGGGGTGAGGTCGGTGACGTTGTTGTCCCGCAGGGACAGCGTTTGGAGCCGGGTCAGAGCCTGAACGCCCTCAAGGCTGGACAGTCCCCGCCGATCCAGCTCCAGATACTCCAGGTTTTGAAACCACCGCAGGTCGGCAAGAGTGGAGATATCGCCCTTCACCATATCCTCCGACCAGCGGCCAAACTCCGTGACGGTAAGCACATCGGCCTCGGTGATCTCCCCCTGGGACTTGTCCAGAAGCCGCCGGGTCTCGGCCTCGATGATCGGGTCAGCGAAGGTGATGATTTGATTTTCCGGCTCCGGGGTGGGGGCAGCCGTCTGCTCCCCCACAGGGATTCCGGCCCCGCAGCCTGTCAGCACAGCGGCGCAGCATAGGGCCAGAAAAAGAAATACCACACGTTTTGTACTCATGCTTTTCCCTCCCTACCCAGATGGTCCTGGGTTTTCTTCCAGGGGAGGAAGGCGGAGAGGATGGGGTAGAGGAACACTGCCACCAGGCCGCCGGAGAAGCCGTTGTTATAGAGGTTCACGCCCCCCACGAAGCCCCCGGTCCGCAGGACCACTGAGCCGTGGAGGAAGCCGGCCAGGACCCCTGCGGGAGCGCCGAAGCAGCCGGCGATGGGGGCCAGGGTGGCGCCGAAAAGGGCCGCCATCTGGGAGGGAGGG
>CATKDV010000192.1:0-2942 GCA_949746985.1 uncultured Eubacteriales bacterium
CTGCTGGCGGGCTGTGAGGAGTCCCCCGGGGATACTGAGGTCTACCAGGGCCGCCAGTTCAAGGTATACCGGGGAATGGGCTCCCTGGGGGCCATGGCCAAGGGCTCCAAGGACCGCTATTTCCAGGAGAACAACAAGAAGCTGGTCCCCGAGGGAGTGGAGGGCCGGGTGCCCTACAAGGGACTGGCCAGCGAGACCATCTACCAGATGATGGGCGGCCTCCGGGCCGGTATGGGCTACTGTGGCTGCGGCACCATCGAGGAGCTCCAGGAGAAGGCCCAGTTCATCCAGATCACCTCTGCGGGTCTGAAGGAGAGCCATCCCCACGACATCTATATCACCAAGGAAGCCCCCAACTACACCATCAATCCCCAGTGAGCAGACATGGAAAAAGCCCCGCCGAGATTCGGCGGGGCTTTTTTGTTGCCTAAAACCAGGCGACAGCGTCGTCCCGGAACTTGGGCTCCGGCCCATCCCGGTAGGGGTCGTACCGCCCCAGGTTACAGCCGAACTCCTGCAAAAAGGCGATTTTTCCATCTCTGCTCCAGCGGATGAGGGTCATACCGTCAAAGGCCTCGGGACTGCCCTTGTCCTGCACATTTTGGAAATACCACTCCACTGCGGTCTGGTCCTCCCGGTGGAAAAACTGCTTGATGTCCCAGGTGAGGACCGTAGCCCGGCTGTTCCACTCCTCAAACCAGTGGCGGATCTTCTCCACTCCGTGATACTCCGGCCCCCAGCTTTCAATATAGACCGCGTCAGGGGTGAAGAGGGTTTCGATGCCCAGATCCTTTTTCTGCAGCCACATATCAAACCAAAGCCTGACCTTTGCTTCCCGCTGTTCCATAAAAATCCCTCCTGAAATCAAAGTGTGATCCAATAGACCTCCACGGTCTTTCCGTCCGTATGGACAAACTCCCGCTGCTTTACCCCATCCCATTTCAAAATGGTCCGCCGGGAACCCTCGTTATCCTGATAGCAGGCCAGCATGACCCGGGAAAGCCCGAGATTCCGGGCATGCTCCAACGCCAGTCCCAGAATGGCGGTAGCATAGCCCTTCCTCCGTTCGGAGGGCCGTACCCCATACCCGATATGTCCGGCCACCTGGGCCAGAAAAGGGGTATCCAGACTGTGGCGAATATCTACCATGCCGATGATCCGCCTGTCCATTCGCCGCACGGCAAAAAAGGTGTCCGCCTCCACCCAGTCCTTATGGACGGTGTCTGGATGCGCGTTTTCCAGCGTCCTCTGTACCCACTGGTCGTAGGGTATGGTATCCATCAATGCGCTGCCGTGGAGTACAGTCTCTCCGCGCTCCAGGTGCTCTGCCTGATAGTCCAGAGCCGCCTTCTTCATATCCAATGAGGGCCGGACAAAGAGAAGATTTTCCATGACAGTATCCCTCCTCCGTGAATAGAACAAATATACCATTTTCAGAAAACTTTGTCAATCCCGCCGTTGACCGGAGGGGCGGTTTGTATTAAAATAGTCCTACTGCGGAAAAAGAGAGTAGGAGAAACCTTATGTTGAATCCAAGCGAACAGACCCGATTTTGCAAGGCCCGCCGGGCCGCTATTGAACATGATTTTGGACACCTGAACCCTCAGCAGAGAACAGCGGTTGTGGCCACGGAGGGCCCCCTTCTCCTGCTGGCGGGGGCGGGCAGCGGCAAGACCACGGTGCTTATCAACCGGGTAGCCAACCTGATGAAGTACGGCCGGGGCTCCGACTGTGACGAGGTCTCCGACCTTGTGACAGCCGACGACCTGGCCTTTTTAGAGAGCTACGCCGCCAAGCCCTCCCCCGAGGGGAAGGAGCGGGCGGAGCGGCTGTGCCGGGTGGATCCCGCCGTCCCCTGGTCTATTTTGGCCATCACCTTTACCAACAAGGCCGCCGGGGAACTGAAGGCCAGGCTGGAGCGGATGCTGGGTCCCAGCGCGAATGACATCTGGGCTTCCACCTTCCACTCCTGCTGCGCCCGGATCCTGCGGCGGGACATTGATAAGCTGGGATATGCTACCTCCTTCACCATCTATGACACTGCCGACTCTGAGCGGGTCATCAAGGATATTTTGAAGGAACGGAACATTGACGATAAGGCGTTTCCCCCCAAGACGGTGCTGGGGTACATCTCCAGGGCCAAGGATGCTATGAAGCTGGCGGCGGACTATGTGGCGGAGTGCAATAAAACGGGGGATTACCGGCTCCAGAAGATCGCCGGTATCTACGCCGAATATGAAAAGCGGCTCAAGGCCGCCAACGCCCTGGATTTCGACGATCTGATCTTCTGCACGGTCCGTCTCCTCCAGCAGGACGAGGAGACCCGGAGCTACTATCAGCGGAAATTCCGCTATGTGCTGGTGGATGAGTATCAGGACACCAACAACATGCAGTACCAACTCTCCTCCCTGCTGGCGGGGGGCTATGAGAACTTCTGCGTGGTAGGCGACGATGACCAGTCCATCTATCGGTTCCGTGGGGCCACGATCGAGAATATCCTGTCCTTCGAGAACCAGTATAAGGACTGCCGTACCATCCGTCTGGAGCAGAATTACCGCTCCACTCAGAACATCCTGAAAGCGGCTAACAGCGTCATTCAGAACAATACCGGCCGGAAGGGAAAGGAGCTGTGGACCCAGCACGGGGAGGGGGACAAGCTCCAGCTCTATACTGCCATGAACCAGGATGACGAGGCCCGGTATGTGGCCTCCGAGATCCTCTCTGGCTATTCCGGCGGGCGGCACTGGAAGGATTTTGCCGTGCTCTACCGGATGAACGCCCAGTCTCGAGAATTGGAAATGGCCTTCAAACGCAATGGGGTCCCCTACCGCATTATCGGCGGTACCCGGTTCTTTGATCGGGCGGAGGTGAAGGATATGCTGGCCTACCTCTGTGTTATCAATAACCCCGGAGATGATCTGCGTTTACAACGCATTATCAAC
>CATKDV010000193.1:0-2500 GCA_949746985.1 uncultured Eubacteriales bacterium
AAAAATACACCCACGCCCAGCCCTTCACCAAGGAATCCCTCCTCTACCGGGAGCTTTTCGAGCAGTATTACCCCGGCCAGAGCGAAATGGTCCTGGACTTCTGGATGCCCAACAAGACCTGGCCGGGCTGCGACGTAAACGACCCCTCCGCCCGTGTCCTCTCCAACTACGGCGCCAGCGGCCTCTGACCCTGTTCCTGCGCGGCACGCCGCCGGCTTTTCTCCCCCAATAGGCTCCAACCCATGTAGGGGCCGATGTCCCCATCGGCCCGGCCCTTGACCTTGCGGCCCTGCCGCCCCCAACGGCGCCAGCATGGCATGGTCCGCGCAAAACCAAACCCCCACGGCGTATGTTGTAACGCCGTGGGGGTTTGGTTTTTTTGATCGGAGCGGCGGGAGCTGCCTCTCCCCTCATTGGCTCTGCTTCTGATATTCCGAAGGGCTCATCCCCGCCGCCTTCTTAAAGGCGGCGCTGAAGTAGGTGATATCACGGTACCCCACCGCCTCCGCCACCTCATAGACCTTACTGCGGCAATCCCGCAGCAGCTCCTTGGCCCTTTGGATGCGATAGTCGGTGACATAGCTGCCCAAAGTCCGCCCCGTCTCCCTCTTGAACACATGGCTCAAATGCCCCTCGCTGATCCCCAGGGACTTCGCCACCTGGGCGATGGACATATCCGGCTCGGCATAGTGTTCCGAGACATACCGCAGGCTCCCCATCACATACTTGCTCTTGGCTCCGGAGGGGATCTCCGGGGCCGCCCGGGCAGGGCCCTGTCCGCCCCGGTCCGCCAGCCGCTCCACCGCCTCCTCCAGCTCCCCGTCGTGGAAGGGCTTCAGCAGGTAGTCCACCGCCCCCAGCTTCACCGCCGCCTGGGCGTAGGTAAAGTCGGAGTAGGCCGTCAGCAGGATGACCGCGGCGGCGTTCCCCTCGCCGCGGAGCCGGCGGAGCATCTCAATGCCGTCCATCCGGGGCATCTTGATGTCGGTAACGATGATATCCGGCTTCTCCCGGCGAATGACCTCCAGTCCCTCCGCCCCGTCGGCGGCCTCTCCCGCCACAACGCAGTCCACGCTCTGCCAGTCCACCGCCTGGACAATGCCCCGGCGGACCAGCTCCTCGTCCTCCACGATGACCACTTTTTTCATTCTCTCTCCCCCTCTCCCTGGCGGCTGATGGGCAGGATCACCCGGATACAGGTCCCCTTTCCCCCCGCTGGGGGCAGAAAGGTCAGCCCTTTCTCCGTTCCATAGTAGAGCCGCAGGATGGCGTCCACATTGTAAAGTCCGAAATGGACGCTCTGGGGCTTCTCCCGGGCCAGAAACCGCTCCATGCTCTCCCTGGGCATACCGCAGCCGTCGTCCTCCACCGTCAGCAGCATCTCTTCTCCCGCCGTAGCGGCAGAGACCCGAATATGTCCGTGGCTGCCGTCCTCAAAGCCGTGGATAATGGCATTCTCCACCAGGGGCTGGAGCATCAGCTTGGGCACCAGCGCGTCCAAAAGGCCCTCCTCCACCCTCATCTCATACTCAAACTTGCCGGGGAAGCGGATCCTCTGGATCTCCACATACCGCTCCAGCAGCTCCACCTCCTCCCGCAGCTCCACGAACTCTCCGCCGGAGATACTGCTGCGCAGGATATCTCCCAGATCGGCGGAGATGGTGGCCACCTGGGGGATCCGGTTGATCTTCCCCAGCCACTTCAGGGTGTCCAGCGTGTTATAGAGAAAATGAGGGTTGAGCTGTGCCTGCATCATTCGGATCTGGGCGTCCCCCAGCTCCTGCTGT
This sequence comes from uncultured Eubacteriales bacterium, assembly GCA_949746985.1. Taxonomy (GTDB): domain Bacteria; phylum Bacillota; class Clostridia; order Oscillospirales; family Oscillospiraceae; genus Vermiculatibacterium. The sequence goes on from CATKDV010000193.1 coordinate 1,788, forward strand.
TGGCGCAGGGAGTCCTCCAGGTTGGTCTTGAGCCGCTGGGTCATCCGGTTGAACCGTCCGGACAGCTGGCTGATCTCATCGGTGCCGGGGACCTCCACCTGTACCGCCAGATCCCCCTCCTCCACCGCCGCCATGGCGCTGTTGAGAGAGCGGATGGGCCGGACGATCTGTCCGCTGAAGCGCAGGGAGACAAGTACGCACAATGCCAGGCACAGCAGCAGGGACACCCCCGCCGCCAGGTAGAATAGCCGTGTGACCCACTCCGCCAGAGGCTGGGGCTGCCGGAGGACCACCGTAAAACCGCTCCTCTCCTCCCGCAGGAGAAAGAAGCTGCGGTCGGCCTCCACCCCGGCCAGGCTCCCTCCCCTCAAAAGGCACTCCCGCAGCCTTGCGGGCAGGGCCTCATCCTGGATCCCTGGGGTGACGTACACCTCGTCCCAGTAGGGATCCAGTACCAGCACGTCGCTGTCAGCGGTGTATTTCCCCTCCAGCAGCCGGGCAAAGTGGGCCTCCCCCAGCTCAGCCACCGCGTAGCCCGCCACGCCCTCCCCGGCGGAAATGGCCAAAGCCATCTGCATCCGCCCCCTGGGACTCTGGTCATAGGGGGACGCCGCCCGGTAGACCGTCTCCCCCTTCGCCCGGGCGGCGGCCAACAGCCCCCAGTTCACCGGCAGGGTCTCCCCCAGCCGTCCGTTTCCCGTGGTGTAGAGCAG